>JAEKKH010000352.1 GCA_019510465.1 Burkholderiales bacterium | reverse complement strand
TTTGAACGATCTTGCCCTGGGCAGTAGAGGTCGTCATGACTGTTCCTTGATTTCTTGCAAACGTTTAAACCGCAGCGGCACCGCCGACGATCTCACTCAATTCCTTGGTGATCGCCGCCTGACGCGTCTTGTTGTAGATGAGCTTGAGCTCGGCGATCAGGTTGCCGGCGTTGTCCGTGGCGGCCTTCATGGCGACCATGCGGGCGGCCTGCTCCGACGCCATGTTCTCGGCGACGGCCTGGTAGACCAGCGCCTCGATGTAGCGCTTGAGCAGCTCGTCGATCACCACGGCCGCGTCGGGCTCGTAGATGTAGTCCCACGCATAGCCCTTGCCTTCGGCCGCGGCCTTCGCGCCGGCGCTCTGCAGGCCGTCGGCGGTCAGGGGTAGCAGCGGCGTGACCGTGGGCTCCTGCTTCATCGTGTTGACGAAGCGGTTGAAGCACAGGTGCACGGCGTCGAGCTTGCCTTCGATGAACTGCTGCAGCATGACCTGCACCGGCCCGATCAGGCGCTCGAGGTTGGGCGCGTCGCCCAGCTGCGTCACGTGGCTGACCACGTTGGCACCCGCGCGATTGAGGAAGCCGAAGCCCTTGTTGCCGATCGCCACGGCGCTGACCTTGCCGCCGGCGGCCTGCACGTCGCGCATGTTCTGCGTGACGGCGCGCAGCACGTTGGTGTTCAGGCCGCCGCACAGACCCTTGTCGGTCGTGACGACGATGAAGCCCACGTTGCCCGTCTTGCCGGTCTTCGCGAGATCGCGCATGTACGGCGAGCGGTACTCGGGATTGGCCTTGGACAGGCTGGCCGTGATCGCGGCGATGCGATCGCTGTACGGGCGCGCGGTCCGCATGCGGTCCTGCGCCTTGCGCATCTTGGACGCGGCGACCATTTCCATCGCCTTCGTGATCTTGCGGGTGTTCTCCACCGACTTGATCTTGCCGCGTATTTCCTTTCCTACCGCCATGACGGTTCTCCTTCAGAAAGAGGGTCGTGGTCGGGGAATCAGGCGAACGACTTCTTGAAGGCCGCGATCGCTTCGCGCAGTTCGGTCTCGGCCGCCTGGCACGACTTGGCGAACTCCTGCTTCTCGGGCGAGTCGCTGGCGCTGAACTTCGTCTTCCACTTGGCGCCGTCCTTCTCCATCTTGGCCAGCAGCGGCGCGTGGTTGGACTTCAGGTGCTGGTGCAGGCCGTGCTCGAACGGCAGCACCTGCTTGATCTCCAGCGAGTCCATGAAGTCGTTGTTCACGGCGAACAGCGTGGCGGCCATCAGGCTGATGGGCAGCGGCGAATATTGCGACTGCTTGAGCAGTTCGGTGACGCGGGCGCCGCGGTCCAGCTGCTTGCGGGTGGCCTCGTCGAGATCGGAGGCGAACTGGGCGAAGGCCGCGAGTTCGCGGTACTGCGCCAGGTTCGTACGGATGCCGCCCGACAGGCCCTTGATCAGGTTGGTCTGGGCGGCGCCGCCGACACGCGACACCGAGATGCCGGCGTTGATGGCGGGACGGATGCCGGAATTGAACAGGCTGGTTTCCAGGAAGATCTGGCCGTCGGTGATCGAGATCACGTTCGTCGGGACGAAGGCGGACACGTCGCCGGCCTGCGTCTCGATGATCGGCAGCGCGGTCAGCGAGCCCGTCTTGCCCTTGACTTCGCCCTTGGTGAAGGCTTCGACGTAGTCGGCGTTCACGCGCGCGGCGCGCTCGAGCAGGCGGCTGTGGAGATAGAACACGTCGCCGGGGAAGGCTTCGCGGCCCGGCGGGCGGCGCAGCAGCAGCGAGACCTGGCGGTAGGCCACGGCCTGCTTGGACAGGTCGTCATAGACGATCAGGGCGTCCTGGCCGCGATCGCGGAAGTACTCGCCCATCGTGCAGCCCGAGTACGCCGAGACGTACTGCATGGCGGCCGATTCCGAGGCGGTGGCGGCGACGACGATCGTGTACTCGAGGGCGCCGTTGGCTTCCAGGGCGCGCACGACGTTCTTCACCGTCGACGCCTTCTGGCCGATGGCGACGTACACGCAGGTCATGTTCTGACCCTTCTGGTTGATGATCGCGTCGATCGCCACGGCGGTCTTGCCGGTCTGGCGGTCGCCGATGATCAGCTCGCGCTGGCCACGGCCGA
>JAEKKH010000351.1 GCA_019510465.1 Burkholderiales bacterium | reverse complement strand
CTTGCTGCAACTGGGTCTGGCTTACAGCTACTGACCTGGAACCGGGACAGTCCCGGATAATTGCGGTTTTGCCTTTTCGAGAACTGCAATGAGCGACGTTCAGCAACGCATCGACGACCTGGTCAAGAACAACCGCGTCGTGCTCTTCATGAAGGGCACGGCCCAGTTCCCGATGTGCGGCTTCTCCGGCCGCGCCATCCAGATCCTGAAAGCGGCCGGTGTGACCGACCTGAAGACCTTCAATGTGCTGGAGGACGAGGAAGTCCGCCAGGGCATCAAGGACTACGCCAACTGGCCCACGATCCCCCAGCTCTACATCGGCGGCGAGTTCGTTGGTGGCTCGGACATCATGATGGAGATGTACGAGTCGGGTGAGCTGCAGCAAGTGCTGACCACCGCGTGACACAGAGGCTGGTCGTCGGGCTGACCGGCGCGACCGGCGCGACCTACGCGCTGCGGCTGCTGCGCCGCGCGCGTGAGCTGGGCGTCGAGACGCACCTGATCGCCACGCCCGCCGGCATCCTGAACGCCCACCACGAGCTGGGCCTGGACCGCTCCGCGCTCGAAGCCGAGGCGACCCAAGCCTATGCGCCGGGCGACATCGGCGCCTGCATCGCCAGCGGCAGCTTCACGACCGCCGCCATGGTCGTGGCACCGTGCTCCATGAAATCGCTGGCGGCGATTGCCCACGGCCTGGGCGACAACCTGCTGACCCGCGCCGCGGACGTGACGCTGAAGGAGCGCCGCCGCCTCATCCTGATGGTGCGCGAGACGCCTTTCAACCTCGCTCATCTGCGCAACATGGTGGCGGTGACGGAGATGGGCGGCATCTGCTTCCCGCCGTTGCCGGCCTTCTATCACCACCCCAAGACCATCGACGAGATGGTCAACGAGACGGTCGAGCGGGTGCTGGAGTTGGCCGGTGTGGCGCAGGCCCAGCCCAAGGCCTGGGCTGGTCTCTAAGCCCGCTCAGACTTCAAGGTGCTGCATCCCCTCGTTCGAGACTGGCACGCTAAGTTCGGCGACGCCCTACCAGCCGGCTTCCTATGCCGGCAACCGCTGGCAGATCGGTGGTTTCGAATCCACAGCCTGCCGGCATCAAAGCGATATGCAGAGACCGGTAGCGAATACTTCGAACTGCTTCACCGTCAGAACTCCGTCGCAAGTCACGTCCTCGGCGAGAACGCTCCCTGCACGGCATTCATCACTCGCTTCGGCGACTGCATGCACTGGGAGGGTGACTTGCCTCTGTCTGGATCACCAGAGCACGTCCTGTCCACCTGGCATGACGACGACGGGCTTCAGCTCTTTGCGCTGCCCGTCACCTGGCGCGCGCACTCACTCGACGACTTGATCATCGCGACTGCGGATTGGAAGGTAGGCCCGGTGCTGCTCGCGAATCTGCAGCGGGGCTCTGCCTACGCTCCGTACGATGGAGGTGCCGACCTGTTTCTTCCAAAACCTGCGACTGCCGCGGCTGTTCGCGATCGTTTTCAGGCATGGGCGTCTCGGAGAGAAGACGGGCTCTGAGGGCAACAGGCCATCGCACACCATTGCGGCAGATTCAAGTTGACCTGACCAAACCCGAGCAGCCCCTCGACATCGCGGGCCCAGTCCGGCCAGCGACACACTCGATCAAGGTTTCTGAACCACCAACCCGCGCCGCTCCAGCAGCGGCTTGATGTCGGGCTCGTGGCCAACGAGATTGCGGAACAGCACCATCGCGTCCTCGCTGCCGCCGCGCGACAGCAGCTTGGCGCGCAACGCATCACCGTTGGCGCGTTTCAGGCCGCCGTGGGCCTTCAGCCATTCGACCGTGTCGGCGTCCAGCACTTCGCTCCAGATGTAGGCGTAGTAGCCGGCCGAGTAGCCGCCCATGATGTGGCTGAAGTAGGGCGTGCGGTAGCGCGGCGGCACGGGGGCGAAGTCGACGCCCTCTTCCTTCAACACCTGGGCCTCGAAGTCCATCAGCTTGTCGGCCGGCGGGATCTGGCCGGGCCTGAGCTGGTGCAGGCGCTGGTCCAAGATGGCCGCGCTCAGGTAGGACAACGTCGTGTAGCCCTGGTTGAAGCGCTTGGCGCGCGCCACCTTGTCGAGCAGCTCGCGCGGCATGGGCGCGCCGGTCTG
>JAEKKH010000169.1 GCA_019510465.1 Burkholderiales bacterium | reverse complement strand
GCCTCCACCACCATCTGCAGCCGCTGCTGCCCCTGGAATTCGTCGATGCTGAGCCGATAGGCGATGCGCACGCGCTCGGGCACCGGTTCGCTGCGGCCGAACCAGATCGCGTCGCGCAGCTGGCCGGCGTGGCGCACACGCAGCTTCAGGTGCTTCTCGCCGACCAGGCGCTGCTGCACCACGTCGACCTCGTCGCAGAAGGTGGGTGCCTCGAAGCCCTGGCCCCAGACCTGCGCGTCGAGCGTGGCGACGGTGGCGGTGTTGAACCATTCGAGCGCGAGCGGGCCGTCGGTGGAGAGCACGCGCGACAGCGCCGCGGGGCTCAGCCATTCCTCGGCGACGGTCGTGAAGGCCTGGGCGAAGGTCTCGAAGTCCTCGCGCGCGATCGTGCAGCCCGCGGCCATCGAGTGGCCGCCGAACTTGCGCAGCACGCCGGGATGGCGCTTGGTGACGAGGTCGAGCGCGTCGCGCAGGTGGAAGCCGGCGATCGAGCGTCCCGAGCCCTTGAGGTGGCCGTCGGCGCCGACCGCGAACACGAAGGTCGGCCGGTGCAGCCGGTCCTTCACGCGGCCGGCGACGATGCCCACCACGCCTTCGTGGAAGCCGTCGTCGAACAGCGCGAGCGCGGCCGGCGGCGCGCCGCTGGGCATGATCTGCTCCATCAGCGCCTCGGCCTGCTCGCGCATGCCGGCCTCGACGTCGCGCCGCTCGCGGTTGATGCGATCGAGCTCGCCGGCGAGCTGGGCGGCGCGCGTCGGGTCGTCGGTCAGCAGGCACTCGATGCCCAGGGTCATGTCGGCCAGCCGGCCGGCGGCGTTCAGGCGCGGGCCGAGCGCGAAGCCGAAGTCGAAGGCGCTCGCGCGCTCGTGCTTGCGCGCCGCCACGTGGAACAGCGCGGCGATGCCCGGCTGCATGCGCCCGGCGCGGATGCGCTTGAGGCCTTGCGCGACCAGGCGGCGGTTGTTCGGGTCCAGCTTGACGACGTCGGCCACGGTGCCCAGCGCCACGAGGTCGAGCAGCGCATCCAGCCGCGGCTGCGTCGCGGCGTCGAAGCGGCCGCGGGCGCGCAGCTCGGCGCGCGTGGCCAGCAGCGTGTAGAACATGACGCCGACGCCGGCCATCGCCTTGCTCGCGAACATGCACTCCGGCTGGTTCGGGTTGACGATGACGTTGGCGTCCGGCAGCACCACCCGGTCGTCGACGAGCGCGGGCAGGTGGTGGTCGGTCACGAGCACGGCGATGCCTCGCGCGCGCGCATGCGCCACGCCCGCGAGGCTCGCGATGCCGTTGTCCACCGTCACGAGCAGGTCGGGTACATGACCGCCGCGCTCGCCGCCCCCGGGGGGCGGCCGTGCGGCATCGAACGGCCGCGCATCGTCGGGGCCGTCGTCACCGCAGGCGAGGTCGACGATGGTGGGCGTCAGGCCGTAGCCGTGCAGCTGGCGGTCGGGGACGACGTAGCCGAGCCGCGCGCCGTTGGCGCCCAGCATCTGCAGTCCGCGCAGCGCCACGGCGCAGGCGGTGGCGCCGTCGCAGTCGTAGTCGGCCACGACGACGATGCGCTGGTTGCCGTCGATGGCGTCGGCCAGCAGGCGGGCGGCCTCGGCGCTGCCGCGCAGCGTGGACGGCGGCAGCAGCTGGCCCATCGCGTCGTCGAGCTCGTCGGCGCTGCGCACGCCGCGCGCAGCGAACAGGCGTGCGAGCAGCGGATGCACGCCGGCCTGCTCCAGCGCGAAGGCGGTGCGTGGCGGGACGTCGCGGGTATGCAGCCGGGGTTGCGGACTCATAGCGCCTCCAGCGTCGACTGCACGGACACGGCGCCGCCGCCGAGCAGCCGCTTCCACCACGGGCGCGCGGCCGGCTGCCAGCTGCGCGCGTGGCGCTCGCCGGCCAGCGTCAGGCGGTCGGCGGCATCGGTCGAATCGGCGAACGCGCGCAGCGGGCCGGCGTCGAGCGCGTGCCAGGCCTCGGCCCAGGCGCTCCAGTCGTCGCCCAGCAGCGGGGCGCGCAGGCGATCGTCGACGACGACGTCGGCGGGCAGCACCGTCTCGGCGGGTTGCGCGGGGCCCGTTCCGGCGAGCCAGAACGAGTTCATGCTCATCGCGCCGCGCTCCTCGCGGGCGTCGTTGAGCGGATGCACGTACAGCAGCATCTGCACTTCGCTCTGCAGGCGCCGCACCAGCATCACGCCGGGGTGATCGTTGAGCCAGAGGTCGACGTTGCGGCCGATCACGCGGTCGATCGACGCGGTGGGCAGCTCGGCCAGCGACGGGTGGCTCACGTACCAGCGCATGGGGCCGGCCCAGTGCCAGGCCCACCCGAGGTCGGTGAACAGCGGCGCGAGCGTGGCGTGCAGCGTGCGCGCCTCGGCCTCGTCGAGATCCAGCAGCGCCGGGTCGACGAGGTTGACCTGGTCGCGGCCGACGTGCCAGTGCGCCGGGGTGACGAGCCCCCAGCCGCTGCCCGGTTGGGGCGCCAGGCCGTCGCGGCGCGCCGATTCGGCCGCGAACGGCAGCAGGCCGTCGACCACGGGCCAGCCGCGCAGGCGGGCGAGCAGGCGCTCGTGCGGCAGCGACAGCGCGTATTCGTCGGCATCGGCGATGTCGGCCGAGCTCGCGCCCTCCACCGGCGCCCAGCGCGCGAGCAGGCGTTCCAGGTTCGGCAGGCCCAGCGTGCCGAGCGCCTGCACGGCGGCATCGGACAGCGCCGATGCGTAGGGGATCACGAGATGCATCCCGCGATTATCCCGCGAGCGTGTCGCACGGCTCGCGCGCGTCGCTCAGGCGCGGGCGCGGGCGTCCCGGTGTTCCACCATCGCGTCGACCGCGCGCTCGAAGGTGTCGAACAGGCCGCTGCTGCGATTGCGCATCGCCATGCCGAGCGCGGCCGACAGCTCGGCGGTCTGCACGCTCTGCTCGAGCCGGCGCAGCAGGGCCATCGCCTCGGCGGTGGTGCATTCGACGCCCAGCACCATGAAGCGGTCCTCGTCGAGGCGGGCCAGCGTGTCGGGCTTGCGCACCGTCTGGCGCAGGGCCTGGGCGGCGCGCACGAGCACGGCGTCGCAGACCTCGCGCGGCGCGGCGCCCTTCATGCCGTCCAGCTCGATCGCGACCACGCAGGCGGTGGCGCCGTAGCGGCGGCAGCGTTCCTCCTCGGCCGCCAGCGCCGTCTCCCAGCCGCGGCGGTTGGCCAGGCCGGTGAGCGGGTCGGTGAGCGCCTCGGAGCGCGCGGCCTCGGCCTCGCGGGCGAGGGTGCTGGCCTGCAGCTCGGCGCTGAGCACGCCGCTGAGCATGTCGCCCAGCACCTGCACCATCGTCTGCTCCTCGGCGAGGCTGGACGGCATCGGCCGCGGGTTGAGGCCGCACAGCGTGCCGAACAGGCGGCCCTCGGCGTCGCACAGCGGCACGCCGACGTAGGCGCCGATGGGCAGCTGGCGCGCGAAAGGCAGGGCGGCGTAGGCGGGCACATCGGCGACGCGCGGGGCCACGCGCGGGCCCTCCTCGCGCACCATGCGCGAGCAGAACGTGTCGGCCCAGCGGAAGACGTCGCCTTCCTTGACGCCGTAGCCGTGGTCCTCGGCCGCGAGCACGACCCAGTCCTCGTTGTCCGCGCGGCTGACCATCCACAGGTCCATGCCGATGCGCTGATGCAGGAACGTCAGCACCTCCCGGGAGGCGCCTGCGAAATCCGGAGCTTTCATTCGATGGATTCTCTCCAGGCGCTGCCGGCGCGCCCATGTGGTGTGGCGCCAATGTTAGGGCCAGTCCGGCCATCGCGGCACGGTCGCGTCGGTCGATTGCGGCATTGTCCGACGCGAAGCCCGGTCGACACCCCGCCTAGAATGCCCCGGCATGCCGGCGTGCCTCCACGCGGGCGAGGAAAACTGGTGCCATTCGAGTGGTTGATTGGCTGGCGCTACACGCGCGCCGGCCGCGCTGGGCGGCGCAACGCCTTCATTTCATTCATCTCCCTCGTGTCGATGCTGGGCATCGGGCTGGGCGTCGCGGCGTTGATCATCGTGCTGTCGGTGATGAACGGGTTCCAGAAGGAAGTCACCGACAAGATGCTCAAGGCCATCGCGCACGTGCAGCTGATGGACGAGAGCGGCAACGGGCTGGCCGACTGGCAGGCGCTCGCCGGCAAGGCCGAGGCGCTGGATCCGCAAGTTCGCGCCGCGGCGCCGTACACCGAGACCCAGTCGCTGCTGGCGCACGGCGACGTCATGCGCGGCGCCCTCGTGCGCGGCATCGAGCCGGCCGAGGAGGCGAACCTCACCGAGCTGGCGGCCGACCTCCAGCGCGAAGGCATCCTGGCCAGGCTCACGCCGGGCAGCTGGAACATCGTGCTGGGCGCCGAGCTCGCGCGTGCCCTCGGGGTCGGCGTGGGGGATCAGGTGACCGTGATCGCCCCGGGCGCCCAGGTGACGCCCGCCGGCGCGCTGCCGCGGTTGAAGTCGTTCAACGTCGTCGGCACCTTCTCGGTCGGGCACTACGAATACGACAGCGGCCTGGCGCTGGCCGCGCTCGACGACACCGCCAGGCTGTACCGCACCGGCGGCCCCACCGGCGTGCAACTGCGCCTGGCCGACGTGCACCAGGCCCGCGCCGCCGCCGGCGCGCTCGCCGAGGGCCTGGGCGGCGAGGTGCGCGTGCAGGACTGGACGCGCACCAACGCCGCCTGGTTCGACGCCGTGCAGATCGAGAAGACGATGATGTTCATCATCCTCACGCTGATCGTGGCCGTGGCCGCGTTCAACCTCGTCTCGACGCTGGTGATGACGGTCACGGACAAGCAGGCCGACATCGCGATCCTGCGCACGCTGGGCGCCAGCCCGCGCTCGGTGATGCTGATCTTCATGGTGCAGGGCGCGGCCTCGGGCATCGCCGGCACGGCGGGCGGCGTCGCCTTCGGCCTGCTGGTGGCCTACAACATCCCCGTCATCGTGCCCTTCATCGAGCACCTGCTGCACACGAGCTTCCTGCCCGCGAGCGTCTACCTGATCGACCGCATGCCCAGCGACCCGCACCTGTCGGAAGTGGCCCAGATCGCCTTCTGGGCGCTGCTGTTCGCCTTCCTCGCCACCGTCTACCCGAGCTGGCGCGCCAGCCGCGTGCGTCCCGCGGAGGCCCTGCGCTATGAATGAGACCGTGCTGCAGGCCAGCGGCCTGGGACGCCGCTTCTCCGAGGGTGGCCTCGACGTGCAGGTCCTGCACGACGTCGACCTGGGCGTGCGGGCCGGCGAGACGCTGGCCGTCGTCGGCGCCTCCGGTTCCGGCAAGAGCACGCTGCTGCACCTGCTGGGCGGGCTCGACGCGCCCACCGCCGGCCGCGTCACGCTGATGGGCCAGGACATCAACACGATGGGCCTCGCGCAGCAGGGCCTGTTCCGCAACGAGCATCTCGGCTTCGTCTACCAGTTCCATCACCTGCTGCCCGAGTTCTCGGCGCTCGACAACGTCGCGATGCCGCTGCTGGTCCGCCGCGCCAGGGTCGCCGATGCGCATGCGCAGGCCAAGGCGATGCTGGAGGCCGTCGGGCTCGGCCCGCGCGCGCAGCATCGGCCGGGCGAACTTTCAGGTGGCGAGCGCCAGCGCGTGGCCATTGCGCGCGCGCTCGTCACGCGCCCCGCGTGCGTGCTCGCGGACGAGCCCACCGGCAACCTCGACAAGGACACCGCCAACACGGTGTTCGCGCTGATGCTGGAGCTGGCGCGCGAACGCGGCACGGCCTTCGTGCTGGTGACGCACGACGCGAGCATCGCGGCGCGCTGCCAGCGCCAGCTGCGGCTGGAGCGCGGCGTGCTGGTCCCGCCGCCGGCCGCCGTGGCCTGAGAACGTCGCTTGCCGGGGGAGCGCATGGCCAGCGAGTCCGCCCCACCGCAGTGGATCGACACCCACTGCCACCTCGACGCCCGCGAGTTCGACGCGGATCGCGCCGCCGTGGTGGCGCGCGCGAACGCGGCGGGCGTCACGATGCAGGTGCTGCCGGCCGTCGGCGTCTTCAACTTCGACACCGTGCGCGCGCTGGCGCATGAATACGGCCTGGCGTATGCGCTGGGCATCCATCCGCTGTGCGTGGGCGACGCGTCGAACGACGACCTCGACAAGCTGCAGGCCGCGCTGCAGGCGCACCGGGACGACCCGCGCCTGGTGGCCGTGGGCGAGATCGGCGTCGACCTGTTCCTGCCCGCGCTCATCGCGATCCGCCCGCGCCAGGAGCATTTCTACCGCGAGCAGCTCAAGATCGCGCGCCGCGCCGGCCTGCCGGTGCTGGTGCACGTGCGGCGTTCGGCCGACGCGGTGCTCGCCGGCCTGCGCCGCATCGAGGTGCCGGGCGGCATCGCCCACGCGTTCAACGGCAGCGACCAGCAGGCCGGCCACTTCGTCGAGCTCGGCTTCCGGCTGGGCTTCGGCGGCGCGGTCACCTTCGACGGCGCGCGCCAGATCCGCCACGTGGCCAGCACGGTGCCGGCATCGGCCATCGTGCTGGAGACCGACGCGCCCGACATCCCGCCGACCTGGCTGTACCGCACGATGGGAGAGCGCGAGGCGCATTCGCCGCCGCTGCCGCAGGCGCGCAACGAGCCGGCGGAGGTGGCGCGCATCGCGCAGGCCTTCGCGCAGCTGCGCGGCGTGCCGCTCGACGAACTCGCGGCGACGACGCGGTCGAATGCGATCGCGGTGATGCCCAAGCTGGCGGGGCTGGTGGCCCACGCGGGTTGAAACAAAGGGTAATCACTCGTCCAGGCCCCTTCATGGGCCGCCGTGCCGGCCGAAGAGGAAGGGACGAAACTCCGTTGTCCGCCGCCATGTCGACCCTGCCCAAGAACGAAGCCGCCTTCGGCCGCGCCAACCCGCACGCGCTGGCGGCGATCCTCGAAGCCAGCGAGACCAAGCGCATCATCGCGGCGACGGACATCTTCGACATCTCCGGCATCAAGCTGTGGGCCAGCAACCAGCCGGTGTCCGCGGCGCTGCAGCGCAAGCTCCTCGACCGCCAGCTGCGCGAGCCGCTGGAGAGCTGCCTGGTGGCGCAGGACGGGGTGACCTCGATCACGCTGCTGGAGTCCCTGAATGAACTGCTGCAGGGCGAGTCGCCGGTCGCGCCGGTGATCCGCCAGCACGGGGCCCGCCTGGCGCGCGAGGCGGCCTACCTTCCGCTGCACCCGGTCGTGCAGCTGCTGCTGACGGCCGCCGAGACCTCGCGCCCGCAGGCCTACGAACACGCGATCGCCGCGATGGCGCTCAATGGCGCGCTGATGGCGGCCAGCGGCGGCGACGTCGCCTCCATCCGCCTGGCCATGCTGTGCGGCCTGCTGCACGACCTCGGCGAGATGTACATCGCCTCGGCGCACGGCGAGGCCGATGCCGACCGCGCGCTCGACTTCGTCAGCTACCAGCAGCTGGTCGTGCACCCGCACGTCGGTTCGCTGCTGATCTCGCAGCTGACCAACTATCCGGTTTCGCTCGCGCGCGCCGTCGCCGAGCACCACGAGCGCCTGGACGGCTCGGGCTACCCGCACGCGCTGGAAGCGGACCGCTTCTCGCCGCTGGGCCGCCTGCTGGCCGTCACCGAGGCCACGCTCAGCGCGGTGCGCAGCCCCTACGACACGCTGCTGCGCGCCAGCGTCGCGCTGCGTGCCGTGCCGGGCGAGTTCGACCTCCAGTGGATGGGCCGCATCACGCAGGCGGCGAGCGCGCAACTGCCGCAGAAGTCGGTGATGGAACCGGCCGACGTCAAGGCGCGCCTGGCGGCGCTGGATCACGTGCTGAGTGCCGCGCAGACCAACGTCGCCGCCGTGGCCGGCCGCTCGAGCCTGCTCGCGATGAAGAAGGCGCTGGAGCTGGCGCAGTTCCTGATCTCGCGCCTGCGCCACGGCTGGAACGAGAGCGGCCTGTGGAGCGTCGAGTCGCTCGGCGCGATCGATGCGGCCGAGGTCGAGGCGCTCGAGGACGAGCTCTATTTCCGGCTGCGGGGCGTGCAGCGGGCGACGCTGCTGGCGGCCGGCAAGCTGCCGCCGGAAGAGGCGGCGGTGCTCGACGAGGTGTGCGGCTCGCTCGCGATGGGTTGACCGCCGGCGCCGCGCTGCGCCGCCGCCACCGGACGAACGACGGCCCGCCGAAGCGGGCCGTTTTCATCGCCGAGGCGCGGTCAGCCGCGGCGCCCGCGCCAGGCCCGCGTGGCGATCGCGGCCAGTCCGATGGCGAGCAGCCACGCCGCGGTCGGCTCGGGCACCGGCGTGGTGAGCGTCAGCGCGTAGCTGCCGTCGCCCAGCGAGTTCGGGTCGCCGAGCGCGATGAAGCCGTCGCCCAGCGTGCCGCTGCCCAGGTTCTCGGCGAAGGACAGGTTCTCGAACGCGCCGAGCGCGATCTCGTAGCTGCCCGCGGCGAGCGCGCCGGTCCACGTGAAATCGCCGCCGGTGGACGTGGCCTGGGCGTAGTTCGAGTCCACGAACGTGGCCGCGCTGCCGCTGCCCGAGAACAGCGTGAAGTACGGGTCGACGCCGCCGCCCGCGAAGCCCGTGCTCACGATGCTGACCGGGCCGCCGACCGTCACCGTGAAGGCATGCAGCGCCACGTTGTCGGCGATGGCGTTGTCGTCGCTGAAGCCGGGTGCGCCGAGGTCGCTGCCCACGAGGGCGCCGTTGCCGCTGTCGCCGAGGTTGCCGGACAGGGTCGCCGCGCCCGCCAACGACGCCGCGAGCGCCAGCGTGGCCGCCAGGCCGGATCGGAGGATGTGCATGCTGCGTCCCTCCTCAGTTGACGACGCCGTCGACGTCCATCGTCACCGACCCGCCATGCAGCAGGGTGGTGACTTCCGCGCCGATGCAGGTGTTGCCCGCGGACGGGTTGATCACCAGCGGCATGGGAAAGGGCAGGTGCAGCGTGCTGTTGGGCTGCACGTAGAACGTCATCATCGGCGTCGTGCCGCCGATGATCGTGCTGCCGCCCGCGCCGCAGCCGTCGCCGGAATATGACGGCACGAAGATGAAGACCTGCTGCGGGCTGGCGTCGAAGTTGGTCAGCGTGATGCTGCCGATGCCCAGGATGCCGGTGCCGGGACCGATCGAGTTCGTCGCGTTGACGACCGTCATGTGGCCAAAGTAGGTGTGCGAGGGAATGACCTGCTCCACGTACGCCGCCTTGATCGAGCCGGCCGCGCCGGCCGCGCCGGTGAAGGCGGCGGCGGCGGCGGCCAGCGCCAGGGTGGACATCTTGTCTCGAATGCGGATCATGGGTGTGTGCCTCCGGTGTTGTCGGCGCCCGGTGCGGGCTGTGCCCAGTCTCGTCGGCGCCCGCGGGCGAGGCAACGGCCCGCGCGGCCCGAGCTAGGGGAGCGACACTCCCTAGAAGACGGGGCGGCCTCCGTCGCGCCGTCTGCCCTGCCGCTTCACACAGCTTCACGCCACGTGAGCGAACGCAAAGCTGGGCGGCCGGCGGAACTGTCGCTGTCGAGTCGACTCCACCCCGGGCGCCGCGCCCGGCCGGGTGGCGCAACGGCGGGTGGTCAGCGGCGGCACAGCTCGTGCGGTCAACGGCCGAGCTCGGCCCCGCGTTTGAAACGCTGAAGACCAGAACAACAAGCCCATGTCGGACACTCCCGCTCGCCTGACCGCCGCCCGCCGCCCGCCCCGTCGCGGCCTGGCGGCGCTCGCGGCCGCGTTCGCCGGCGCGCTGGCCCTGGCGATGGATCCGGCGCAGGCCATCGTCGACGTGAGCCAGGTGACGCTGGTCGGGCCGGACGGCAGCCTGTCGCCGCTGGCCATCCCGGCCGCGTCGGCCGGCAGCCGCGTCGCGCCGCCGGCGGCGGCGGCGTCCGACGCGCTGATGGCGTCGTCGATGACGCGGGCGCGCACCGCCGCCGGCGACGTGCCCGAGCGCGGCAGCGTCGCCACGGCGCAGCGGCGGCGGCTGGTCGTCGGCGGCCTGGAGCGCAGCTACCTCGTGCAGCCCGCCCCGGGCGCCCGCGGCGCCGCCCGGATGCCGGTGGTCGTGCTGCTGCACGGCGGCACGCAGACGGCGGCGGACATCTGGGCCGAGACCAGCCTGCCGACGCTGGGCGCGCGCGAGGGCTTCCTGGTCGTGGCGCCCGAGGCGCTCGCCCGCCACTGGAACGACCAGCGCAGCCCCACGGCCACGGTCGACGACGTGCGCTTCCTCAAGGCGGTGATCGCCGAGGTCATCGCGCAGGACCACGGCGATCCGTCGGCCGTGTTCATGGTCGGCTCCTCGCACGGCGGGTTCATGACGATGCGCTTCGCCTGCGACGCCGGCGAGACGCTGCGCGCCGCGGCCAGCCTGCTGTCGACGATGCCCGACGCGCTGGCGCGCAGCTGTAAGTCGCCGCGGCCGTTGCCCTGGCTGGCCGTCAACGGCACCGAGGATCCTTCCGTGCCGTTCGGCGGCCAGGTGGATGGCACGGTGCGCCGGGGCGAGATCCAGGCCGGGCTGCGCTCCGCCGACGACACCTTCCGCTTCTGGGCCGATCGCGCCGGCTGCGCCGCGCCCGTCGCGCGGGAGGCCATCACGGACCAGGCCGAGGACGGCCGCCACCGCTGGGCCGAGCGCATCGTGCGCGGGCACTGCGTCGGCGGCCAGATGTCGCAGCAGGTCGTCCTGCACGGCAGCGGGCATGTCATTCCCGGCCTGTCGGCGGACAATCGGCTGGCCGAGCGTGCCGTCGGCCCGGCGGCACCGGAAGTCGACGGCGGCACGCTGGTCTGGATGCATTTCAAGGCCACGCTGCTCAGGTAGCGCCGGCACCCCGCTTGCTGTCGGGCGGCATCGCTGTCGAGCAGGCAAGCTCTCGCAAGGAACCACCATGAACAAGCTCCACGCCCTTCTCGCCACTGCCGCCCTCGGCCTGTCCGTCCACGCCTTCGCGCAGGGCGAGGCCGACGCCTCCCGCCAGCAGCGCATGGACGACGCCTACGCCCGGTCGCACGACACCCAGGTGGCCGACAGCGGCGTGCGCGAGGACGTGCACAAGGCCGGCCATGCCGTCCATGAGGGCGTCAAGGCCACGGGCCACGCGGTGCACACCGGCGTCAAGGCCACCGGCCATGCCGTGCACCAGGGCGTCAAGGCCACGGGCCATGCCATCCATCAAGGCGTGAAGGCCACCGGCCATGCGATCCACAAGGGCGTCGACGCCGTCACCAAGTAGGCCGGCACGCGCCCCGGAGGGATTCAGGGCTCGCCGTCGGCCTGGAAGCGCACGGGCGCGCCCGATTTCGGGATCGCCACGAAGTCGAACGGCGACGTGACGGTGGCCGCGCAGGCCTCGTGCGGCTTGCGAACGCGCTCGCGGTAGTGCACCACCGAGACGATGCCGTCCTTCGAGATCGACGTGATGTCCACGCCGGCGCAGGCCGTGGGCCGGTTGGACAGCAGCACGCCGAGGGCCATCTCGGTGTCGAAGTCGATCGCGCGCCCGCCGTCCGCCGATGCCGGTTCCCCCGCGACGTCCATCCGCTGGTTCAGCGCCCGGGCGAATTCGTCGGCGTTGCGGATGACCATGAAGGCGTTGCCGCGGGTCTTCACCGTGGTCATGCCCTTGGCCAGGTGGCGCATCTGCACCTCCTGCGCCGGCGCGGCGGCCGCGACGGCGGCGCAGGCAGCGGCCAGCCAGGGAAGGATCGCGCGCCGTGCGGGGACCATGGGTGCTCCTCGAAGCCAGGGACGACGTCCCGCTCGCCGACGGATGCTACTGCGGTTCGGCGCGGCGCGCGTCCTGGTCGAACCCGACACGCCGCGGCCATCGGCCACGAACGTCCCACGGGCACAATCGGGCCGATGCTCGAAGGCCTCGCCCCCGTCGTCGCCGCCGACACGCGCCTCGTGATCCTCGGCAGCTTTCCCGGCGCCGCCTCGCTGGCGGCGCAGCAGTACTACGGCCATCCGCGCAACCTGCTGTGGCGCCTGCTGTCGATGCTGTGGGACGAGGATCTCGCCGCGCGGCCCTATCCCGGCCGGCTCGATGCGCTGCGCCGGCATCATGTCGGCCTGTGGGACGTCTACCGCCGCTGCGAGCGCGAGGGCAGCCTGGACAGCGCGATCCGCGCGCCCGAGCCCAACGACCTCGCGCGGCTCGTGGCACTGGCGCCCGGGTTGCGCGCGGTCGTCCACAACGGGGGCGAGTCGGCCCGCTCACGCCGGCTCACCGAGCAACTGGGGGTGGACGTGCACACCCTGCCGTCCACCAGCCCCGCCAATGCGTCCTGGAGCTTCGAGCGCAAGCTGGCGGCCTGGCGCGACGTCTTCTCGCGCTACGATCTGGCGCCCTCGCCACCCGCTCCTTCGACGCCATGACCCGCCCGCGCCCGTTTCTCGAACCCGCCACGATGTCCGAGCAGGACGGCGTGCGCTACTTGCACCTGGGCACGCCATGGGTGCAGGGAGCCATGCGCATGAGGAAGCCCCAGGCGATCGAGCTCGAGTACGTCCAGCGCATGATGGCCTGGATGCTGTTGCGGCCGCAGGACGAGGTCGACCAGGGCCACGCCGTGCAGCTGGGCCTGGGCGCCGCGTCCATCACGCGCTTCACGCACAAGGTGATGCGCATGCGCACGACGGCCGTCGAGCTCAACCCGACGGTCATCAGCGCCTGCCGCATGTGGTTCCAGCTGCCGGCCGACGACACGCGCCTGACGGTGCTGGAGGACGACGCCGGCGCCTGGGTGCATGACTCCGGCAACCTGCAGGTGGCCGACGTGCTCAGCGTCGACCTCTACGACCACGACGCCGCCGGGCCGGTGCTCGACTCCGATGCCTTCTATGCGGCCTGCCGCGGCGTGCTCGTGCACGGCGGGCTGATGGCCGTCAACCTGTTCGGACGCGACGCCAGCTTCGCGGCCAGCGCGGCACGCATCGCGGCGGCCTTCGGCGTCGACCAGGTCTGGACCCTGCGGCCCACGCGCGAAGGCAACACGGTGGTCATCGCCGGGCGCGGCGTCGCCGTGCCCGATCGCGACACGCTGGTCGCCCGGGCGGATAACATCGAATCGCGCTTCGGCCTGCCGGCGCGCAAGTGGCTGCGCATGGTGCGGCCGCTGTCCCTCTGAGAAGGTCACCATGTCCGCAACGCCCCCCGTCAAGTCCGCGACCGCGCCCGCCACCCGCCACGTGGCGCCGCGCGGGCGCCTCGAGCTGCGCCAGCTTCTGAAGTGGCTGCGCGACGACGGCGTGCTGGCGCATGACGAAGCCGACAAGCTCATGCGCCGCTTCGGCACCAGCGCCTCCGGCCTGCATCCGCTGCAGCGCCTGGGCGGCGCCAGCCTGGTGGACGTGCGCGACAACCGCGTCCTCGACACCGACGCGCTGGCACGCTGGCTGGCCGGGCGCTTCGAGCTGCCGTACGCCCGCATCGACCCGCTGCGCGTCGACGTGGGGCGCGTGGCGGAAGTGATGTCGGTGGCCTATGCCGAATCGCGCCGCGCGCTGCCGGTCACCGTCAACGCCAAGGAAGTGGTGATCGCCACGTGCGAGCCGTTCGACGTGGCCTGGGTGCCCGAGATCGAGGCGCTCGTCAAGCGCCCCGTGCGGCTGCAGCTGGCGCACCCCGAGGACATCACGCGCTACACGCCCGAGTTCTACTCGCTGGCCGCGTCGGTGCGCTTCGCCAACAAGACCACGGGCGCCTCGGCGGCCAACAGCTTCGAGCAGCTGGTCGAGCTCGGCAAGAACAAGGACCAGCTCGACGCCAACGACCAGGGCGTCGTGCAGGTGGTCGACTGGCTGTGGCAGTACGCGTTCGAGCAGCGCGCCAGCGACATCCATCTCGAGCCGCGCCGCGACATGGGCGCGATCCGCCTGCGCATCGACGGCGTGCTGCACACCGCGCACCAGGTGCCGCCGGCGGTGATGAACGCGATGACCGCGCGCATCAAGCTGCTGGCGCGCATGGACGTCATCGAGCGCCGCCGCCCGCAGGACGGCCGCATCAAGACCAAGCGCCCCGACGGCGCCGGCGGCATGCCCGGTGCCGAGGTCGAGATGCGCCTGTCGACCCTGCCCACCGCGTTCGGCGAGAAGGTGGTGATGCGCATCTTCGACCCCGGCACCGTCGACAAGGCCTTCGACGCGCTGGGCTTCAGCCCGAGCGAGGCCGAGCGCTGGCAGGCGCTGACGACGCAGGCGCACGGCATCATCCTCGTGACCGGCCCCACCGGGTCGGGCAAGACGACGACGCTGTACTCGACGCTGAAGAAGCTGGCCACCGAGGAGGTCAACGTCTGCACGGTGGAAGACCCCATCGAGATGATCGACGCGGCCTTCAACCAGACGCAGGTGCAGCCCGCGCTCGACCTGGACTTCGCCGCCGGCCTGCGCTCGCTGATGCGCCAGGATCCGGACATCATCATGGTGGGCGAGATCCGCGACCTCGAGACCGCCGAGATGGCGATCCAGGCCTCGCTGACCGGCCACCTCGTGTTCTCGACGCTGCACACCAACGACGCGCCGTCGGCCATCACGCGCCTGGTCGACCTCGGCGTGCCGCCCTACCTGATCTCGGCCACCGTGATCGGCGTGCTGGCGCAGCGCCTGGCGCGCACGCTGTGCGCCACGTGCAAGGTGCCCGACGATTCGGCCGACACCGCCAGGACGATCGAGGAGCTCGCGCAGCCCTGGAAGCTGGGCGGACGCCTGCGCCCGATGAAGGCGGTGGGCTGCCCCGCCTGCCGCAACACCGGCTACCGCGGCCGCGCCGCGCTGTACGAGCTGATGCCCATCACCGAGCCGCTGAAGGAAGCGATCCATCCGACGCTGGAGGTGACCAGGCTGTCGCGCCAGGCCGTGCTCGAGGGCATGCGCCCGCTGCGCCTGGCCGGCCTGATGAAGGTCGCCGAGGGCCTGACGACGCTCGACGAGGTGCTGCGCTGCACGCCGCAGTGGGTCGCCAACAAGGCAGGGTAGGGCGGGCCGGACGACCCGTCCTGCGTTCCTCCGCGCGGACGCGAAGGCCTTCTTGCCCACGCGCGATCGCCGGCGCGGGGCGCCCCGCGTATGCTGGATCATGGCCTCCGAACCCATCACGACGCCAACGCTCGCCACGCTGGCCACCACCCCCCCGGTGCCGCGTCCGCAGCGCCTGTGGCCGGGCCTCGCGCTGGCGACGGCCGGCTCCATCGCCTTCTCGGGCAAGGCCATCATCGTCAAGCTCGCGTACCGCCACGGCGTCGATGCGGTGACGCTGATCATGTACCGCATGCTGTTCGCGCTGCCGCTGTTCGCGGCCATCGCGTGGTGGGCGGGACGCGGCAAGCCCGGGCTCACGGCGCGCGACTGGCGCATCGTCGCCGGGCTGGGCTTCTCGGGCTACTACCTCGCGAGCTTCCTCGACTTCGCAGGCCTGGCCTACATCAGCGCGGGCCTCGAGCGGCTCGTGCTGTACCTGAACCCGACCCTGGTGCTGCTGATCGGGCGCGTGCTGTTCAAGCGGCGCGTCGAGCGCTCGCAGCTGCTCGCGCTGGCCGTCAGCTACGCCGGCGTGCTCCTGGTGTTCGGCCACGAGGCGCGCATCGGCGGCGGCCATGTCGCGCTCGGCGTGGTGCTGGTGTTCGGCAGCGCCATCAGCTACGCCACCTACATGGTGTTCAGCGGCGAGGAGGTGCGGCGCCTGGGCTCGCTGCGCCTGACGGGCCTGGCCAGCACGGTGGCCTGCGCGCTGTGCCTGCTGCAGTTCGTGCTGCTGCGGCCGCTGTCGGCGGCGGCGGTCGCGCCGCAGGTGCTGTGGCTGTCGGTGCTCAACGCCACGGCCTGCACCGTCGCGCCGGTGCTGATGGTGATGATGGCCATCGAGCGCATCGGCGCCACGGTGGCCGCGCAGACGGGCATGGTCGGGCCGCTCAGCACCATCCTGATGGGCATCGTGATCCTGGGCGAGCCGTTCACGCCCTGGATCGCCCTGGGCACCGTCTTCGTGCTGTCGGGCATCTGGCTGCTGGCGAAGTCCAAGCCGAAGACCTGAGAATGGGAGGTCACGAGGACCTCCGATGAACTTCGACTGGCACAACCCCTACGCCACCGTGCGCAGTCCCGTGTTCGCGCGCAACGTGGTCTCGACCTCCCATCCGCTGGCCTCGCAGGCCGGGCTGCGCATGCTGCTCAAGGGTGGCAACGCGATCGACGCGGCGATCGCGGCGGCCGCGGCGCTGGCCATCGTCGAGCCGGTGTCCAATGGCCTGGGCAGCGACCTGTTCGCGATCCTGTGGGACGGCGAGCGGCTGCTCGGGCTCAACGCCTCGGGGGTCGCTCCGGCCGCGTGGGATCGCGCCTACTTCGACCGCCGCCACGGCGGGGCGCTGCCGCCGCGCGGCTGGGATTCGGTGACCGTGCCCGGCGCGGTGGCGGGCTGGGTGGCGCTGTCCGGGCGCTGCGGCCGGCTGCCCTTCGCCGACCTGCTGGAGCCGGCCATCGAGCTGGCGGAGCGCGGCCACGGCGTGGCCTGCATCGTGGCCGACAAGTGGGCGCGCCAGGTGCCGCTGCTGCGGGCGCAGCCCGGCTTCGCCGAGGCGTTCATGCCACGCGGCCGCGCGCCGCGGCCGGGCGAGCGCTTCGTGTTCGAGGCGGCGGGCCGCACGCTGCGGGCCATCGCCCGCACGGGCGGCGAGGCGTTCTATCGCGGCGAGGTCGCGGCGGCGCTCGTCGCGCATGCGGCCGGCAACGGCGGCTCGATGACCGCGGCCGACCTCGCCGACTGGCAGCCCGACTGGGTCGAGCCGATCTCGATGGGCTTCGCCGGCCACACGGTGCACCAGATCCCGCCCAACGGCCAGGGCATCGCGGCGCTGATGGCGCTCGGCATGCTCGAGCAGCTGGACGTCGTGCGCTTGCCGGTCGACAGCGTCGAGTCGCAGCACCTGCAGATCGAGGCGATGAAGCTCGCGTTCGCCGACGCCTACCGCTGGGTGGCCGACCCGCGGGCGATGACCGAGGTCACCGCGGCCCAGCTGCTCTCGCCGGCGTACCTGCGCGAACGCGCGCGCCTGATCGTGCCCGGGCTCGCGCAGGACTTCGTCCACGGCACGCCGCCCGCGGGCGGCACCGTCTACCTGACCGCGGCCGACGAGCACGGCCGCATGGTCAGCCTGATCCAGTCCAACTACATGGGCTTCGGCAGCGGCGTCGTGGTGCCGGGCACCGGGGTCAGCCTGCAGAACCGCGGCCAGGGCTTCACCCTGGATGCTGCGCACCCGAACGTGGTGGCGCCCGGCAAGCGGCCGTTCCACACCATCATCCCGGGCTTTCTCTGCCAGGACGGCCGGCCGTGGATGAGCTTCGGCGTCATGGGCGGCAACATGCAGCCGCAGGGGCACGTGCAGACGCTGATGCGCATGCTGCGCCACGGCCAGCAGCCGCAGGCCGCGTGCGACGCGCCGCGCTGGAAGGTGGCCACCGGCCTGGACGTCGACTTGGAGCGGACGATGGCGCCGGGCCTGGTCGCGGGCCTGGAGGCGCTCGGCCACCGGTCCGGGGCCGCGGCCGACGCCTACATGGACTTCGGTTCCGGCCAGTTCATCTGGCGGCTGTCGGACGATCCGGCCGACGGCTACGTGGCCGCCAGCGACTCGCGGCGCGACGGCCAGGCCGTGGGCTTCTGAGCCCGTCCGACGAGGCGCCAAGGTCGGATGCCGCGTGCTACAACCTGGCGTTGCCCATCGACCAGGAGGACTCCCGTGAGCAAGGCGATCCAGATCAGCGAATTCGGCGGACCCGACGTGCTGCGCCTCGTCGACGTCACGGTGGGCGACCCCGGCCCGGGGCAGGTCCGCGTGCGCCACCACGCGTGCGGCATCAACTTCATCGATGTCTACCAGCGCACCGGCCTGTACCCGAACCCGCTGCCGCTGATCCCGGGCGGCGAGGGCGCCGGCGTTGTCGAGGCGGTGGGCGAGGGCGTCGCGCACCTGGCCGCCGGCGACCGCGTGGCCTACGCGGCGCCCCGGCCGGGCAGCTACTGCGAGCTGCGCGTGCTCGACGCGCTGCACGTATGCCGGCTGCCCGACGAGATCGACCTTGCGACCGGCGCTGCGATGATGTTGAAGGGCCTGACCGTCGAATACCTGCTGCGCCGCACGCTGCCCGTCGAGGGCCTTGCGCCCGGCGACTGCATCCTGTTCCATGCGGCCGCCGGCGGCGTCGGCCTGATCGCCTGCCAGTGGGCCAAGGCGCTGGGGCTCGAGCTGATCGGCACGGCCGGCTCCGACGAGAAGTGCGCGCTGGCCAAGGAATACGGCGCGGCGCACGTGATCAACTACCGCCGCGAGGACTTCGCCGAACGCGTCAAGGAGATCACCGCCGGCAAGGGCGTGAAGGTGGTCTACGACTCGGTGGGCAAGGACACCTTCGACGGCTCGCTCGCCTGCCTGCGCCCGTTCGGGCTGATGGTGGTGTTCGGCAACTCGTCGGGGCCGCCGGCGCCGGTGTCGCCGGGCGTGCTCGCCGCCAAGGGCTCGCTGTACCTGACGCGTCCGACGCTGTTCACGCACCTGGCCACGCGCGAGCGCACGCAGGCGATGGCCGACGAGCTGTTCGAGGTCGTGCGCCAGGGCACCGTCAACATCCGCATCGACCAGCGCTACCCGCTCGCGCAGGCGGCGCAGGCGCATCGCGACCTGGAGGCGCGCAGGACGACGGGCTGCAGCGTGCTGCTCGCGTAGGCCGGGCCGTTCGACCCGCGTGCTTGTCTGCGCGGGTCGCCCCGGCACGCCGAGACGCGGGTCGAACGGCCCGCCCTACACCCCGTCCGGCGCCTCGGTCTCGATGAAGGTCATCTTGTACGAGTGGTCGGACTCGCCCAGCGTGCGGAATCCCATGCGCGCATAGAGCCGCGCGGCCGGGTTCTGCTTCAGCACGCTCAGGTGCAGCAGCGCGCCGGCGCGGCGCGCCTCGGCGATCAGCGCGCGCAGCACCGTGCCGCCCAGGCCGCGGCCCTGGTGGGCGGGGACGATCTGGAACTGCTCGATCGTCCAGGTGCGGGTGTCCTGGATCAGCTTGACGACGCCGACCGGATGCCCGTCGAGCTCGATGATGGTGGCGGCGTCGAGCCGGTGCTTCGCGCGCTCGCAGTGCTCGCCCACGCTCACGACGAGGCCCTGGCGCGCGAAGTGCGGCGCCATCGTGGCCAGCCGCAGTTCGACGAGGAAGGGCAGGTCCGCTTCGACCGCCGGCCGGAGGCTCGGGGTCGGGGCGCGGGTCATCAGAACGGGACCTGCGCCATCAGCACGAGGTTGCGCTCGTGCGTGCGGGTGAGGTAGTCGGCGTGCAGTTCGAGCGCGAAGTGCCTGAAGGGCTGGTACTGCAGGCCGGCCGACACGACACCCTCGGTGCTCTCGACGTGGTCGCCAGGCTGGCCGCGGTTGAAGCTGGCGCGACCCAGGCCGAGGCCGCCCGTGAAATTCAGCTTGGCGGCCAGCGGTGCGGCAACCGTCGCCTGCACGCCCCAGAATTCGTTGAACGTGGGCGGGCTGCTCTGCGCGAACAGGTCCTTCCACGGATCCAGCGCTCCGAACCACAGGGTGCGCACTCCCACGCCGTTGTCCCACCGGACCCCGAGCGCGGCGTCGAGGGCCGGCTCGTTGCGCCGCATGTCGCCGGCATGGGACACGCGGCCGCCGCTCACCTGCCCCCACCCGATCTCGGGCGTGATCGTGATGTCGGCGAATGCGCCGGTGGAGACGAGAAGCGCGGCCGCGGCAGCGGCGACCCTCGTTGCGGACGAAGTCTTGATCATTGGATTCCTCCCCAGGAATTTGGATGTGGAGACATGCGAACGCGCCCTCGCGGGGCGCGTCCTTCATGCCGCCTTGCCCGGTCAGGCCGAGCTCAGGCATCGCGGAGCATAGCTCAGCGCAGGTTGCCGGTGTGTCCCAGCGAATAGCGCCCCGGCTGCGGCCACACGGTCAGGCCGTGCGGCTCCTGGCCGACGGCGATCTGCTGCACCGCGCCGGTGGCGGTGTCGAAGCGGTAGACGACGTCGTCGTAGCGGCCCGAGAGCCACAGGTACTTGCCGTCGGCCGTGACGTTGCCCATGTCCGGGCTGCCGCCGCCCGGCACCGCCCAGTTGGCGACGATCCTGTCGGTGGCGAAGTCCAGCACGGTGACGCTGCCCGGGCCCTTGCGCGGGCCATGGATCTTGTGCGAGCCGCGGTTGGCGATGTACAGGTGCCTGCCGTCGCGGCTCGGGTACAGGCCGTGCGCGGCGACGCCCGTGGTGATGAAGGCCGTCTCCTTGAACGCCGCGGCGTCGAGCACGTGCACGCCGTCGGCCTCCATGTCGGCCACGTACAGCTTCCTGCCGTCGGGCGAGAAGCGGATGTCCTGCGGCATGCCCTTGCGCGACGTGCAGACTTCGGTGGTGGGCCCGCCGGCGGGCACGAACCTGTCCTTCAGTCGCGTGGCGGGCATCGGCAGCACGAGGTAGCCGGTCACCTTGCGGTCGACCAGGTCGATCCTGGCGATCGAGCCCTCGAACTCGCAGGTGAAGTACGCGGTGCGCCCGTCGATGGAGAAGTCGGCGTGGTTGATGCCGCCGCACTTCGGCGCGTCGATGGCGTACTGCAGGGCCATCGTCTTCGGGTCGCGGAAGTCGAGGCGGTGGCGCGCCTCGGCCACGACGATGGCGGACTTGCCGTCCGGCGTGAAGTACATGTTGTACGGGTCGTCGACCGGGATGGCCGCGCCCGTCCTGCCGGTGCGCGGATCGATCGGCGTCAGGCTGCCGTTGTTGCTGCGCTCGGCATTGTTGGCCGCCCACAGCGTGCGCAGGTCATAGCCCACGACGACGTGCTGCGGGCTCTGGCCGACCTTGAGCGTGTCCACGACCTTCATCTTCGCGGGGTCGATCACGCTGACCGAGTTGCCGCGCAGGTTGGGCACGTACACGCGCACCAGGTCGTCCTTCAACTCGGGCCGCACGTGCTCCGGGCCGGCGGTCTCGCTGTACAGGTTGACGGGGTCGACGACCGGCGGCATGCCGGGCACGGTGGCGATGGCGTGGGCGGCGCCGGAGGCGGCGGGGTCGGCGGCATGGCCGGCGGCGGCGAGCGCCGCCAGGGCCGCGAGCGCGAGCAGCGACAGCGCGCTGCGGGAGGTGGCGTTCATGGGCAGATCCGGGGTTCGGGGAACAGGTTCGAGGCGCCGTGGCCAGGAAACGTTCCCCGGCATGCACCGCCTCGCGTCGTCCCCGATTCTCGCCGGGAAATGTGCCGCCGCCGCCCGGCGGTGACCGCGGATCGGCCGGTCGTTGCTACACGTCAACCTTGCCCAGGCGGCTCGTGGCCGGATCGTGGCCCGTCAGGTCGCAAGGCGAGGTCGGCGCCGGGTCCGGGATCAACGCGGTGCTCACGCGGTCCACGAGTTCGGGCAGCGTCAGCTCGCCGATGCAGTAGCGGTGGAAGTCGTACTCCGCGTTGGCCAGCTGCAGGCGCGCGGCGTCGACGTCGGCGCGACGGCGCGCGTTGGCCTGGCGGCCCAGCAGGTCGGTCTCGCGACGCACGTGGCGCGAGAGGGCGTCCATCAGGCCCCGCACCTGGAGCTCGAGCTCGGCCGGCTCCTCGCCGCCGGCCATCGCCAGGCGCAGCGCGGCGGCCTTCGCCGCGACGCCGCGGCGCCGGCGGTCGCGCTGCCTGGCGTCGGCGGCCGGGCGCGAGGGCCTGGGCGGCGTCACGGCGGGCGCGGCCTGCGGCGACGTCACGCCGCCGGACCACCGTTCGCAGAATTGCGCCTGCATCCGCACGTGATGGCGCAGCCGGTCGGACAGCAGCGCGCTCAGCGACGCGCCGAGCAGCAGCAGGCCCAGCAGCGCGCCGGAGACGCCCGGCAGCATGGCCAGCGAGATGCCGCCGGCCACGGCGAGCGGCACGATGGCGTGCCGATGCCACGCAGGCAAGCTCGGTTCGATGGACATGGGCTCCCCCTTCCCGACGACGATGCAGGCGCGATGCGGCCCGCCCGAAGCGCATCTTGAAGCCGGCCGCGCGGCGGCGGCGGGGGGCGCCCCGGGTGCAGTGCGGCTTCGCGTGAACAAAGTCGCGGCCAGGGTGCCGCAGGCGCGGGCCCGCGCGCTCAGCTGGCCTCGGCGGCCCAGTTCTGGCGCACGCCGCGCAGGAATCGCTCGATGCGGGCGACGGTGTCGGGCTTGGGGTTGTCGATCTGCAGCAGCTTCAGGCTGTCCCAGAAGATGGCGCAGCCGGTGGCGCGTTCCAGCAGGCGGTCGAGATCGGTGCACGGGCCCAGCGGGCCGCTGGCGTCGTTGGGGACGAACCACGACGGCGGCATCGCGCCGAACACGAGCCACAGGCTGCCGTCGGCCGTGGTGCGCGCCTGCGGCTCGTTGGCGGCGTCGAAGCCGGGCAGCGGCAGCGCCTGCGTGAACTCGCCGTTGGACGGCACCTCGGCGCGCCGGTTGTGCGGCAGCATCTTCATCAGCTTGAGCAGGCGCTGCTCGCCGTCGAGCTTCTCCAGCAGCCCCTGGTGCAGGGAGTGATGCGGATGGATGCTGCGCGCGCTGGGCGTGGCCAGCATCGGCATGATGGCGTCGACCAGCTTGCCGGCCTCGGGCACCTGGCGCAGGATGGCCAGCTGCTCGGGCGACAGCGCCGTGCCGACGCGCCGCAGCAGCGCCGCGCGCAGACGCGCCGATCGCGCGGGCGGGCAGGGCGGGGTGGGCAGGACGGTGGCGAAGACGCGGAAGTGGTCGGAGCGCCGGACGGAGTCGATCGACACCCGGCCCTGCGCGGTGACGGTGATCTTGAGCGTGCCGTCGGGCAGGCGCGTGAGCGACGTGACGGTGGCCAGCGTGCCCACCGTGTGCAGGTCGGTGGCGGTGAACTCGAGCGTGCCGAATTCGCGCTGGCGCACCACCACGAGCTCCTTGTTGCCCGCGACGGCCGCTTCCACCGACGCGCGCGACAACGCCCGTCCCACGAACAGCGACGTCTCGCTCCCCGGGAAGAGCGTCATGTCCAGCAGCGGCAGCATCGGATAGTCGATGGCGGTCGGCATGGGGATCAGCGTGCGGCGTTTCTCATCGGGGCGCCTGCGTTTCCTTGCGGATCGCGGCGACGGTGGTCTCGACGACCAGGCGGGTGCCCAGCTCGCCCAGTTCGGCGGTGGCGCGTTTCGGGTTGCCGGTGACACCGGCAGGATACGGGCCGGCCAGCTTGTCGGCGCGCACCAGCGCGGGATCGACCGCGAGCGCGAGCGCCGTGTCCGCCAGCCCGGCGTGCGAACCGAGCTCGGCCTCCGACACGCCGTGCGCCTTCAGCGCGGCGACGTAGGCGGTCTGGGTGACACGGTAGTACGCCAGCGGCGCATGCGCGCGGCAGGCCGGATCCTTCGCCCACTCGCGATTGAGCCGCTCGGCCACCTGCGTCAGGTCGGACTGGTAGCCGCCGTGGTCGCCGAGGAACACGACGTCCCGGAACCCGTGCTGCTTGAACGAGCGCGCGGTGGATTCGAGCAGGCCCTCGAAGACGGCGTCGGGCACCGAGATCGTGCCGGCGTACTTCATGTGCGCGGCCGGCGGATGGATGCTGCCCTCGGGCACGTAGGCGACGGTCGGCGCGACGATGGCGTTGCCCAGCGCGTCGGCGATGCGATCGGCCAGCACGTGGGCGCGCACGTTGTGCTTGCCCAGCAGCATGTGGGCGCCGTTCTGCTCGGTGCCGCCGATGGGCACGATGATCGTCGTGGCGCCATGGGCGATGCGCTCGCCCAGCTCGACGCTGGTCATGGCCTCGAGGTCGTTGGCGGCAAAGCCGGCCGGCAGCGCTGCACGCGCCGCGGGCGCGCCCAGCGCGAGCAGCACGGCCGCCATGCTCGCGAGCCGGTGCGGGGTGGCGTTCGACAAGGCGTTCATCCCCGGCGCACGCGCAGCAGCTCGTCGACGAGCAGGCAGATGGCGCCCAGCGTGATCGCGCTGTCGGCCAGGTTGAAGGCCGGGAAGGTGTAGGCCCGGTGCCAGTGCAGCGAGATGAAGTCGACCACCGCGCCGCGCGCGATGCGGTCGATCACGTTGCCGATGGCCCCGCCCATCACCATCGCGATGGCGAACGAGAACAGCCGCTGCGCGCCATTGCGGCGCAGCAGGTAGGCCATGAAGGCCGAGGCGGCGATCGCCAGGCCGATGAAGAACCAGCGCTGCCAGCCGCCCGCATGCTCCAGCAGCGACCAGGCCATGCCGGTGTTCTCGTAGCGGACCAGGTCGAAGAAGCTGGCGACGGTGCGGCTGTCGCCGATCTGGAAGTCGCGGACGATCAGCGCCTTGGCGAACTGGTCGAGCAGCACCACGACGAGCGCGAGGGCGAGCCACAGCCACATGGAAGGGCTTGAACCGGCGGAACGGGAAAGGGAACGGGTGGCCATCAGGGACGAAAAGGGGGCTAGGGGCGCGGTGCCATCGCGCGGGGGATTGACTCCGCGCAAAAGCACCTACTTTAGCCGTTGTCGAGTGCTTACTGACTGTTAGCAAACGTACGAAACAAGGGGCGTCTCCCCATTGACCGCCGGCTTGCGGACTGACCGGGGCCGGCGCATGGGGGCGGTGTCGCCGCGGCCGCGAAAGAAATCGCCCGCGGCTCACCCCATTTCGGCCGCTGGCGCGTTCCATCGAGACGAACGCGCGGCCCGGCATCGCCGGCAGCGCGGCCCCGCCGGCCCACCTGGAGGAGATCCGCATGAGCTTTGCCCTCTCGCAGCGTCGCCCCGACCGCCATCCGGTCGGGCTGTTGATCGTCGTCGGCCTGCACGTCATGCTCGCGGCGGCGTTGCTGTCCGCCAGGCTGCAGCACCCGCCGACGCTGGAAACGTTCGTTCCGATGAAGCCCGTCGACGAACCGGTGAAGCCTCCGCCGCCCAGGCCGATCGACCCGCCGCCGCCATCGCGCGTCCTGCCGCATGCCGCCATCCTGGTGCCGCAGGACGTCCGGGCCGACCCGCCGCCACCCGATGCGCCCCGGGTCGAGCCCGACGTCGACCGCAAGCCGCCGCCCACCGTGATCGCGTCGGCCGGTCCGGACGGGCCGACCGCGAGCCTCCCGCACCTGCAGGCCAGGCCGGCGCGCCTCGACGCCGGCGCCGCGCAATGCCGTCCCGACTACCCGGCCGCGGCCCAGCGCGCGGGCGCCACGGGCAGCACGCGCATCCGCTTCACGGTGGATGCCGTCGGACGCGTCGCCGGTTTCCAGATCCTGCACCCCTCGGGCGCGACGCGCGAGCATCGGCTCATGGACCAGGCCGCGGCCGCCGCCTTGGCGCGCTGCCCCGTGCAGGTCGGCACCGACGAGCAGGGCCGGCCGGTGGGCACGACGACCGACGTCGAGTACGTCTGGTCGCTGAATTGAGTCGAGCGGGGCGGCGCCCGGAAGCAGGACGAGGCGGAGCCTCGCGGCGCCGCCTCGTCGAAGGGGATCGCCGGCGGAAGCTCAGGCGATCGCACGCACCTCGCCCGTGCCGAACAGGTTGCTCGTGCAGCGGCCGCAGATGGTCGGGTGCGCGGCGTCCGCGCCGACATCCGCGCGCCAGTGCCAGCAGCGCTCGCACTTGGGCGACGTCGACGGCGTGACCGTGACGACGAGCTCGTCGCCCTCGACCACCTGCACCGCCGACGTGATCGTGATGAACTTGAGGTCGTCGCCGAGCGAGGCCAGCAGCGCGCGGTCCTCCGCGTTGGCGGCGATCGTCAGCTCCGCCTGCAGCGACGAGCCGACGCCGCCGGCCTTGCGCACTTCCTCGATCGCCTTGTTGGCGGCCTCGCGGATGGCGTGCACGCGATCCCACTTGGCGATCAGCGCGCTGTCGCCCGACTCGATGTGCCAGAACGTCTCGGCGAAGATCGAGAACGACGCGCCCGGCGCGAACACCGGGAAGGCCTCCTCCGCCGTGAAGCTGAGCATCGGCGCCATCCAGCGCAGCATCGCGTGCGTGATGTGCCACAGCGCGGTCTGCGCCGAGCGGCGCGCGAACGACTTCGGAGCGGTGGTGTACAGGCGATCCTTCAGCACGTCGAGGTAGAAGGCGCCCAGGTCTTCCGAGCAGTAGATCTGCAGCTTGGAGACGACCGGGTGGAACTCGTAGACCTGGAAGTGCTGCAGGATCTCGCCCTGCAGCTGCGCCGCGCGCGCCAGCGCATAGCGGTCGATCTCGAGCAGGTCGCCCAGCGGCACCGCGTCCTCGTGCGGGTCGAAGTCGCTCGTGTTGGCGAGCAGGAAGCGCAGCGTGTTGCGGATGCGGCGATACGAGTCGACCACGCGGGCGAGGATCTTGTCGTCGCCGGCGATGTCGCCCGAGTAGGATCGACGCCGTTCTTGAGCGACTTGCTCATCTTGCGGCCCTGGCTGTCCACCGTGAAGCCGTGCGTCAGCAGGCCCTTGTACGGCGCGCGGCCGTACAGCGCGCAGGCGATCAGCAGCGACGAATGGAACCAGCCGCGATGCTGGTCGTGGCCTTCGAGATACAGGTCGGCCTCGGGGCCTTGCGAATGGAAGCCCGGGTGCTCGGCGTCGCCCTTGTGCGTGCCGCGCAGCACGTGGAAGAACGTGGAGCCGGAGTCGAACCACACCTCGAGGATGTCGGTGCTCTTGGTGTAGTTCGGGGCGTCGGCGGCGCCCAGCATCTCTTCCACCGTCACGCGGCTCCAGGCCTCGATGCCGCCCTTCTCGACGATGTCGGCGGCCTGGTCGAGGATGTCCATCGTGCGCGGATGCAGCTCGCCGGAATCCTTGTGCAGGAAGAACGGGATCGGCACGCCCCAGCTGCGCTGGCGCGAGATGCACCAGTCGGGGCGGCCCGCGATCATGTCGCGCAGGCGCGCCTTGCCGTTCTCGGGGTAGAAGCTGGTCTGGTCGATCGCCTCGAGCGCGAGCTGGCGCAGCGTGGCCGGCGCCTTGTCCTTGGTGAAGACGCCGACGCCCTCGTCCATGCGCACGAACCACTGCGCCGCGGCGCGGTAGATCACCGGCGTCTTGTGGCGCCAGCAGTGCGGGTAGCTGTGGGTGATCTGCGAGGTGGCGAACAGCCGGCCGGCGTCACGCAGCGCGTCGACGATGGCCTGCTGCGCCTTCCAGATGAACTGGCCGCCGAACAGCGGCAGCTCCGGCGCGTACACGCCCGAGCCCTGCACGGGATTGAGGATCTCGTCGATCTTCATGCCGTGGCTGACGCACGAGTTGAAGTCGTCGACGCCGTACGCGGGCGACGAGTGGACGATGCCGGTGCCGTCGTCGGCGGTGGCGTAGTCGGCCAGGTAGATCGGCGACAGGCGGTCGTAGCCCGCGTCGACTTCGGCGAACGGATGGCGGAAGCGGATCTCGTCGAGGTTCTGGCCCAGCGTCGTGGCGAGCACCGTGCCCGCCAGGCCGTAGCGCTCCAGGCACTTGTCGACGAGCGCGGAAGCGAGCAGCAGCAGCCCACGCTCGGTGTCGACCAGGCTGTATTCCAGCTGCGGGTTGAGGTTGAGCGCCTGGTTGGCGGGGATCGTCCAGGGCGTGGTCGTCCAGATCACGACGAAGGCGTCCTTGGCCAGCCTGGGCAGCTTGAACGCGGCGGCCAGCTTCCCGGGCTCGGCGCACTTGAAGCCGACGTCGATGGTGAAGCTCTTCTTGTCGGCGTACTCGATCTCGAACTCGGCCAGCGACGAGCCGCAGTCGAAGCACCAGTACACCGGCTTGAGGCCGCGGTAGACGAAGCCGCGCTCGATGACGCGCTTGAACGCGCGCAGCTCGCCGGCCTCGTTGGCGAAATCCATCGTGCGGTACGGGTGCTCCCAGTCGCCGACGACGCCCAGGCGCTTGAAGTCGACCATCTGCTGGCCGATCTGCGCGGTGGCGTAGGCGCGGCTCCTGGCCTGCATGTCGTCGCGGCCGAGCTTGCGGCCGAATTCCTTCTCGATCGCGTTCTCGATCGGCAGGCCGTGGCAATCCCAGCCGGGGGCGTACTGCGCGTCGAAGCCCATCAGCTGACGGGTCTTCACGATCATGTCCTTCAGCACCTTGTTGACGGCGTGGCCCATGTGGATCTGGCCGTTGGCGTAGGGCGGGCCGTCGTGCAACACGAACAGCGGCTTGCCGACGCGGGCGTCGCGCAGGCGCTTGTACAGGCCGTCCTTCTCCCATTGCGCGACCCAGCCCGGCTCGCGCCTGGGCAGGTCGCCGCGCATCGGGAACGGGGTGTCGGGCAGGTTCAGCGTCGCGCGGTAGTCGGGGGTGGTCTTGTCTGTGTCGGCGGTCATGGCGGGAGATGCGTCAGGCGGCGACGCACGAAATGCGGTGGCGTTGGAAGCCGGGGCCGTCGGTCGGACGGCGAGGGGTGCCGGATGACCGCGTCGCTCGGATCACGAGCGGTCATTGGTGGGCTCAGGCCGAGGCGAGCCCGCCAATAATTCGGTCGCGCGTGGCCTGGCGCCGCGTGGCGGCGTGCCAGCGACAGGTGGCGAGACGAAGGCTGGAAGGCAGCGACATGGCGTCCATTCTACCGGCGCTGCGCCCGGCGCGCCGGGGCGGGCGCGGGGGCGCTCGCGGGCGTCACGCGCCGTGCGCGCGGGCGGGCGGCCGCGGGCGCGGAGTGCTCGACCGGGGTCAGCGTCACGCTGCCTGCGTCCAGGCACTCGCCCTCGGCCCAGCTCGCCTCCATCTGCGCGCGCACGGCGAGCAGGTCCTTGCGCTGGGCGCGCAGCGTCGCGAGCATGTGATCGATCTCGACGAGGCGGGCGTCCAGCCGCTGCAGCATGTCGTCGTGGACCTCGCCCTTCTGGGGCGCTGACGAACGCCTTGGGGTCAGG
>JAEKKH010000350.1 GCA_019510465.1 Burkholderiales bacterium | reverse complement strand
CCACGAGCGGACCCGCCCGAGCCGGCGGCCAGCGTCGATCGCGTCGAGTGGCTGTTCCGCGATTCCTTGCGTCGACGCCAGCTGCATCCGCTGATGGCGTTGCTGCGCCGCTATCGCGACCAGGAGCGCCCATGACCAACGCAGTCACCCCGATGCGCCTCGAGAAGCTGCGCGAGCTGCCGTCGCTGCCCCAGGTGATCGTCGACCTGCAGGCGGCGATGTCGCGCGAGGACGTCTCGATCGACGCCATCGCCGAGACGGTGTCGCTGGATCAGGCGCTCGCGGCAAAGGCCCTGCGCGTGGCCAACTGTTCGTTCTATGGCGTCCCGGGCCGCGTCGTGTCGATCCGGCAGGCGATCGGGATGCTCGGTCTGCGCAGCGTCTCCACCGTCCTCACGATCGCGGCGGTGAGCCAGAGCATTCCGCGCCCCGCCTGCCCGGGCTTCGCGATGGAGGGCTATTGGCGCCATTCCGTGGCGGTGGCGCTGTGCGCCCGCAACATCGCGCGCGCACTGCGGCTGGACGCCGACGTCGCCTTCACGGCAGGCCTGCTGCACGATCTCGGCCGCCTTGCGCTCGCGAGCCAGGTACCGGCCAGCCTGGGCGCGGCCCTGCGCCTGCGCGACGAACTCGACTGCCCCATGCTGGACGCCGAGCGCGCCACGCTGGGCACCGATCACGCGGTGCTGGGTTCGCAGGTGGCCGCGCGCTGGCATTTCGGTCCCGCGATCGTCGACGCCATCCGCCTGCACCATGAACCGCCGGCGGCGCCGCAGGCCACCATGATGGACGTCATCCACATCGCGGACGGCATGGCGCACGCGCTCGACCTGGCGGGCGACCCGAACGAGATGGTGCCGCCGCTCGACCCGACGGCATGGAACCGCACGGGCCTGACCGAAGGCCAGATGCTGCTGATCCTGGAGGGGACCGAAACCGAGGTGGACGGCCTCTGCGAGGCCTTGGCCGTCTGACGCGCCGCCGCGACCGGCGCCTGTGCGAGAAGAATTCCTCGCGGATGGCCCGATTCGACGCGAGGCCATTGCGCCGCCCCCGGATGCGAGTCAGCATGAACGAATCAATCACCGAGAAGGTGTTCCCCACGATGATGCCGTCGACAGTTGACGTGACAACCGCTCACGGCGGCGCCGAACCGGCGCGGGCGGCGAGCAAGACCCTGCTTTGCGTCGACGATGAACTGTCCGTTCTCTCGGCGCTCAAGCGCACGCTGCGCTCCCGCGACCTCACGGTCGTCACCGCGACGAGCGGCGCGCAGGCGCTCGAACTGATGGCCGAACTCCCGGTCGACCTCGTGATCTCGGACATGCGCATGCCCGGCATGGATGGCGCCCAGCTGCTGGAGCACATCTGCCGCGACTGGCCGGACACGGTGCGCATCCTGCTCACGGGCTATTCCGACGCGACGGCCACGATCCGGGCAGTGAATCACGGCCGGATCTTTCGCTACCTGCAAAAGCCCTGGGACGAGCGCGAACTCGCCGAGTCCGTCCGGGAAGGACTGGCGCTGCGCGCGCGCCTGAAGGACGAAGCGCGGCTTCTCGGCATGGGCGCGGCCCAGGCCGCGCAGCTGCGCCAGCTCAACGACGAGCTGCAGCAGTTGCAGGAGCAGCATGCCGCGGATCGCCGGCAGTCGGACGCCGCCCGCCAACGCCGCTACCTGCAGTCGGTCAAGGTGCTCACGAACCTGCTCGAGGTCCGCTGCGCCGGATTGTTCGAGCACGGCCGCCGGGTCGCCGCGCTCGCGCGCGACCTGGCGCGGGCCATGGAACTGCCTTCGGAAGCCGTGCTCGACGTCTTCGTCGCCGGCCTGCTGCACGACATCGGCCTCATCGGGCTGTCCGACGCGGCGCTTTCGCAGCTGGACGGCAACGGGACGTCGGAGGACGACGCGATCTACCGCGAGCACTCGCGGCTCTCCGCCAGGGCGCTGGCGGCGATGGAAGACATGCTCCCGGTGGCCGCGCTCATCGAGGCGCACCACGAGCGCTTCGACGGCAGCGGCTTCCCGTGCGGGACGGCTGGCGCGGACATCCCGCTCGGCGCCCGCATCCTCGCGCTGGCCGATGCCGTCGACGATCTCGCGCATGGACGATCCGGCCTCGCGCGCCTCG
>JAEKKH010000168.1 GCA_019510465.1 Burkholderiales bacterium | reverse complement strand
AGGAGACGGCCGCGTCCCGTCGCCAGCTGAACCGTGATGTTGATCGGGAACAACCCCGCCTCGCCCACCTTCGATACCGAAACCACGTAGCGCAACGGCACAGCGTCGACCTCGATGGGGCGACTGCCCTTCTTCGGAAATGTCATGGTGACCAGTGCAATCCTTTCCTGTCCATGCCGATAGCCGACGCTGAAGCAGTTGTTCGCGAACGGCCGGTTGTGGCCGCGTGCCGCCTCGAAACGGCCTCGTCGATCATGAAGAGTCTGCTCCTGGCCCGACTTGCGACGAAACAAGTTCGCCCCGTCTCGGCCTATCTCCTCAGGCGTCTGCCGGCAGTCCAGTTTCATAGCCGAACCGGTACGTCTGGCCGTTGAAGTCGGCATGCCAGCAGGCATTTCCGCCGAGTTGTCGACACCCCGTGACTGACAAGCCCGGAGCAACCAGTCGGCGTGTCAGGCGACCTGCGCCGCATCCCAGTTCAGGAGTGCGCGAGCCGGTGCTCAGCTCTCCGAGAATGTCGTCGAGCTCGCCAAGATAGAGCAGGTCTCGGTAGAGCTCCACGGAGCAGCCATCCGTTGTCTGAGCGCCAGGGCCCGCCCCTTCGAAGACGTGCATCATGACCTGTACCCTTGGATGTCGGATTTTCTTTCCTGGAAGCTTATCCGGAAGCTGACTGTCGCGATTCGCCCGATTCTGGCCGGCCAACTCCGGGCCAAGGAAGCCGCCGCTCTCGCGCGCTGCGTCTCAATGCGCGGGCGCCCGGCTCCCGCCCAGCAGCCTGACCGTCAGGCGCTCGAAGCGCGGCACGTCCACGTCCTGGACGACCTCGACCTCGCGCTCGCCCAAGCCCGGACCGCGACCGATCGGCCAGCTGAGCGTGCTGCCGTAGTCGGCGCCATCGCCGGCCGCCACGTCCTCCAGCATCTTCTGACTGCGCTTGACCAGCGTCGGATCCAGCCACACGGCCGCCGCCAGTTCGTCCCACATCGGAAAGCCTTCCGGGTGACTGGCGACATAGGTGGCTATCGGCGTGCCGGCACGGCCGATCTCGGCGTACAGCTCCTTGCGGAAGAACGTCCTCGTCGTCGGGTCGACCGGGATCTGCAGGATGCGCGGCCATGCCTCGTGCAGGACGGCCGATGCCGCCTCGGCATCCCACAGCATGTTGAATTCGCGCCGCGGCGAATGCGCGTACTCATCGGCGAATGAGTTGTCCGCCGCCACCGGGTTGAAGCTCCCGCCCATGAAGACGAGTTCCCGCGTGGCCGCGGCGAAGCCGGGATCCTGCCGCGCCGCCAGCGCCAGGTCGGTCGACGGCCCTCCCATCCACAGCGTCACGCGGCCCGGATGCAGGTGCACCGTGCGGATCATGAAGCTGACGCCGCTCTCGGCCTGCACCTTCAGCGATGGCGCGCCCGCGGCCAGCGGCGGCACCAGGAACGGGTCGGCATGGTACTCGGCACGCGGCTGTCCGCCGAACGACTCCGTCCACGCTCCCTTCCACACCAGGGGCCCGTAGCGGCGCTCCCAAGCCTTCATGCGCGCACCGTTGTTGAGCAACGGGAACGTCGCGCCCGCGTAGACCGGCACGTCGGGGCGCCCGACCAGTTCCAGCATGCGCAAGGTCTGCGCGATCTCCTCGTCGCGCCAGCCGTCGCCGCTGCTGACGACGATTCCCAGCACGTCGACGTCCGGTGCCTGGAGCAACATCAGCACCGAGTTCATGTTGCTGCCGCCCGGCCCGAACATGTCCTGGTCGATGATGACTTCGCGCCGGCCGTTGGCAGCCTGTGCCAGGGCGCAAGAAACCATCAGCACCAACACAGCCAGGAGGGATCGCCTTGAAAGAAAACGAGAACGGGACATCGGGGTTGGCCTTGACGATGAATGGATGAGTACCTGCACTGCAAGCAAGGCCCGTACCGCCGGGTATCGGGCATGTCGTCTCGCGGCAGCCGAAACCTGACATTCTCGGGCGTCGGTTCCCGGCTCGCGTGCAGCCGCAAGCGCCAAGCCCTCGGACGCCGCACCGGACGCGTTGGGCAAGCATGAAATCCTTCGCATCATGGGCGAGGGATCACGCCGGTTGTCGCCGCACCGATGCGCCCGCCGAAGCCTCGTTCTTGGCCGTGCGACGCGGCTTGAGCGCCAGGTTGGCTGCAATCATGGCGGCGATCAGCGTCACGAGCCACGAAAAATACATCCAGAGCAGGAACAGGGGAAATGCGGCGAAGGCACCGTAGACCGCCCTGTACGTCGGCAGCTGGACGAGGTAGGCCGCAAAGCCACGCTTGCCCATCTCGAGGGCGGCGGTCGCGATCAGGCCGCCGGTGACGGCGTGGTGCCACGGAACCTTGGCGTTCGGCACATAGTGGAAGAGCGCCGTCAGCGCCGCCAAGACGAGCATCGGTGGCCCCATGCCGAGTACAAATGACAGCGACGGCGGGAGCACCCCGATCAAGCCCATCGAAGCGCCCAGCACATACGATGTGGCCCAAAGGCACAGGCCCAGGACGGGTGGGCCGACCGTCAGCATCAGCAAGTACATGCCGACTCGCCTGAAGAACGGACGATTGCGCTTCACCTGCCACATCTGGTTGAGCGCATTCTCCACGGTGAGCAACAGGGCGACGGCGGTGAACAGCAGCGAGAGCAATCCCACCCAGGTCTGGCTGCGCGCGTTCGCGGCGAACAGCGTCAGGTAGCCGAGGATGGTGCGCGAGATGTCGGCCGGAAGCAGGCCTTTCATCACGTACTCGTCGATCGCACGCTCGAACCGGTGAAGGGGCGTGAATCGGGACAGGAGCGCGAGGCTGACGGCGAGCAGCGGCACGACCGACAGCAAGGTCGTGAACGTCAGGCTGCCGGCCACTTGCGCCAGGCGCTCCTTCCTGACGCGGTGAATCGTGAGGCGCATCAACTTGAACATGGCGATATCGGGAGAGGGGATCGCGTCCGCGGACGGGCGCGCCCGCGGCCCGCCGCATGATTGTCCGGGATGCCGGCAGCGAGTGCCGCGGTTGCCGGTCGTGCCGGCCGTCGATCGTCGGCAGGTCCGGTGCCAGCGGCCCGCTGGCCTTCAAGGCCGCGGCCCGAGCGCCTCGGACGTGGCCCACCGCTGCGCTGGCCATGAAGGCGACGTCGTCGTCCGCCCCCTCCGGCAAGCGACTATTTCGCGGGCGAGAAAGCGGTGGGGGCCAAGAACGAGTTGTCCATCTTCGCGACGATTGGTCCGGCGGCCTCGCTCGCCTTCCTGACCTCGACCCATTCCGGATCCACGACAAACTGGCCCCATTTGGCTTCACGATCGGCCAGGCTCTCCCAGACGAGCATGTAGGTCAGCGCGTTGCTGTCCGGTCCGACTGCTGTCGTCCAGTAGCCGAATTGACGAATTCCCAACCGGTTCCAGATGCCCACGGTGTGATCGTGAAATCTGGCGAGAAGGTCGGGGAGCCGACCCGGCATGGCGGTATAGACGCGTAGTTCGTAGATCATCGACTCGTTCCTGACAAGCCCATTGACGTCGACCCCATGCAGCCTCTTGCTGCGCCGGCCGATCGTTGCATGAGCTGGCCGCCCCGTGAAATGAAACGAGCATACCTCGCGAGCTCAAGCCGGCTTCTCGAGCTTCCTGCGCTGCGCCAGCGCCTTCTCGCGCACATGGCACTGCTCGTAGTGGTCGTTGACCAGCCCCATGGCCTGCATGAACGCGTACACGGTGGTCGGGCCAACGAACGTCCAGCCGCGCTTCTTCAGGTCCTTGGACATCGCCACCGCCTCCGGCGACGGCCCCAGCGCCGTGCCGGGCAGCAGCTTCTTCGGGCGCGTGGCCGGGTCGGCCTCGTAGCGCCAGGCGTAGGCGGCCAGCGAGCCGAATTCCTGGCGCAGTTCCAGCACGCGCTGCGCGTTGTTGATGGTGGAGACGATCTTGCCGCGGTGGCGCACGATGCCGGGGTCGGCGACCAGGCGTTCGACGTCGGCGTCGTTGAAGCGCACGATCTTGGCGGCGTCGAAGTTGGCGAAGGCCTGGCGGAAGCCCGGCCGCTTGTTGAGGATGGTGAGCCAGCTCAAGCCCGCCTGGAAGCCTTCCAGGCAGATCTTCTCGAACAGGCGGCGCTCGTCGGTGACGGGAAAACCCCACTCCTCGTCGTGGTAGCGGCGGTACTCGTCGCTGGCGCGGCACCACTGGCAGCGCAGCACGCCGTCGTCATGGGAGAACAGGCCTTCGGGAACGGTGGAGGTCGAGGTCATGGGGCCTATTCTGCAGTGACCTGCGGCCCAGTCGCCGGGCGGTCCGGCCCCGTTTGGCCGCCGATCGCGCCGCCGCTGCCATTCGTCCGCGAAATCGACCGTTCGGCGCGCGGCGCGGCATCGGTCCATCGCGCCAGCCTGCAGTTCGTCCGCCGGCGCCGTCGCGCCGTCGCACGCCGCTCGCGGTCCGCGCCCGCGCTGCCTACAGTCCAACCATCGCATCACGCAACGCAACGAACCCCGGAGCCGATCATGACCAAGACCTTCGCCGCCCAAGCCGCCCCCCTCGCCCTCGCCGCCGCGCTGAGCGCCGCCATGCTGTTCGCGACGAACGCGCTGGCCGGGCACCAGTACCGCGTCGCGGTCGCGGCGCACGAGACGGCGCAGCTGTTCGCGTCCGCCGACGTGCAGCGCGTGGTCGTCGTCGCGCACCGCGCCAACGTCTGATTCCCCGGCGTCACCAGCCTGTCTGGCCCCGCGCTGCGGGACCATTTTTCTTCACGGGCGGCGCGACGGCAGGTCGGCGCGACGTGCCCGTCACGGGAACGTCACGAAGCGCGGCCACGATCGGAGGTCATCGCCTCGCAGCCCTCCCTGCCCGCCATGAACTGGTACTGCGTCATCATCGCCGACGGCGAACCGCGCCAGGCGCGCGCCGTCGACTTCGTCCTGGCCCTGCGCTCGGCCTGGCGCGAGGCCGGCAAGCCGCAAGGCGCCGCGGCCTTCCTCAACCGCGGCTCGGCGTCGCGCTTCACCTTCCTGCTCTCGCCCGAGGCGGCGACGCTGGCGCCCGGCCTGCTGCGCCACTACGACGCGCTGGCCTGCGAGCAGGCGCCCAACCTGCGCCGCTACGCGCCGCTGCCACTCTGAGCGCCGCGCCCGCGCGTGACGCGGGCGTGGCGGGCGTCAGGCGTCCGCGGGCGCGAGCACCTCGCGCGCCTCGGCCGCATCCCCCGCGCCCGCCTGGGCCGGCAGGCGCATCAACGCCTGGCCCATGCGGATGCGCGTTCCGGTGGCGATGCCGTCGACGAACTCGAAACCCGGCGGCACGAACACGATGATGGTCGAGCCGTGCTGGAAGCCGCCCATCTCCTCGCCCTTGCCGAAGCGCGCGTCGACCGGAATCTCGTTGGGCCCGCGGTACTTCAGGTGCAGCAGCACGTCCGTGAACTTCAGGCGGATGCTCGCGACGAGAATCGCCGCCACCGGCACGATCGCGATCGGGTGGTTGCCGCGGCGCAGGCGCGCGCTGAGCACGGCGCGCTCGTTGCGGCAGAACAGGCGCTCGACGCGCTCGAGCGCGATCGGGTTCACGTTCCAGGTGTCGCCGGTGATGTAGCTCACGTGGCTCACGTCGACGTCGTGCGGCGCATGGAAACGGTGGTACATCGCCGACGTCAGCCGCAGCGTGATGAAGCGGCCATCGCGGAACGGACCCGGGTCGGTGCCCGGGCCGAACAGGTCCTCCATCCGGTAGGGGAAGCCCTTGGCCTGGAACACCGTGGTGCCCGACACCGCGCCGCACGCACCGACGATGGCGTCGCACGGCGAGGTGAGCACGCCCGGGTCGGGGTCGACCGGGCGCGCGCCGGGCATCAGCTCGCGCGTGAAGCAGTCGTGCATCGAGCGGAACTTGCGGGTGCGGGCATCGCTGAGATCGAGGTCGGTGAACAGCTTCCACACCCCGATCGAGGCCTTGCTCACCAGCGGGTTGCGGATCTTGCTGAACTTGCCCATGAAGTGCGTCAGCGCGATGCGCGGCACGCGATTGGTGAGCAGGAAGTTCAGGTCTTCCTGGGCAAGCAGACGTCGGAATTGTTTTTTCATCGGATGTCGATTCAAGCGGCGCCTTCGCCGAGCGCGCCGTGCGGGCGCGTTCCGGCCGTCCTCAGCTGCTGAAGCGTTGGCGCAGCATCTCCCGCAGCAGCCCGCGCCGGATGCTGCGGTTGCTCTGCGCGGGGTCGTTCCACCACCAGCCGTCCGCCTGCATCTGGACCGCCGCGGCGACGAAACGATCCGTCACCGCGTCGAAGTCGGCGTCGCCGTAGTTCAGGCTGAAGATCAGGCGACCGGTGCCCACCCAGCTCAGCGCCAGGCCGTGCGCGCGCAGGTAGAACTGCAGCATCCAGTTGTAGCGCGACGGCTGCTCGTACAGCACCGTCCAGATCGACTGGATGCTGGCCACGCGCACCGGCACGCCGGCGGCGGCCAGCCGCTCGTTGAAGCGCGCGGTGCGCTGGTTCCAGCGCTCGTCGACGCCGTCGTACATCGACTTCACGTCGGAGCGCTCGAGCCGCTCGAGGAACACGTTCATCGCCCCCATCACGTACGGGTGCGAGTTGAACGTGCCCCGCGCGAAGCAGACGTCGGCGGGGCGATCCTCGCGGAAGCGCTTCATCAGCTCGCGCCTGCCGCACACCACCCCCACCGGCAGGCCGCCGCCGAGCGACTTGCCGTAAGTGACCATGTCGGCCTGGACGCCGAAGTATTCCTGCGCGCCGCCCGGCGCGAGACGGAAGCCGATGAAGATCTCGTCGAAGATCAGCACGATGCCGCGCTCGGTGCAGACCTGGCGCAGCTGCTTCAGCCAATCGGTGTAGGCCGCGCGGTCGAAGCCCGCGCGGCGGCCGCTGTCCACCAGCGAGGAATCGCCCGGCGCCGCCGCGTTCGGATGCAGCGCCTGCAGCGGGTTGACCAGCACGCAGGCGATGTCCTTGCGAGTGCGCAGCACCTGCAGCGTCTGCGCCTTCATCTCCTCGAGCGTGTAGGTCTCGCGCGGCGGCAGCGGGTTGCCCGGGCCGGGCTGCACGTCCTCCCACCACCCGTGATAGGCGCCGCAGAAGCGGACCAGGAACTTCTTCCTCGTGTGATAGCGGGCCAGTCGCACGGCCTGCATGACGGCTTCGGTGCCGGACATGTGGAACGACACCTCGTCCAGCCCGGAGATGCGTTGCAGGTGGCGCACGTTGTCGAGCAGCAGCGGGTGGTAGGCGCCGAGCACCGGGCCCAGCGCGGCGACGCGCGCGGCGCCTTCGGCGATGCATTCCTTGTAGAAGTCGTAGCCGAACAGGTTGACGCCGTACGAACCGGTCAGGTCGTAGAAGTCGTTGCCGTCGAGATCGCGCACGGTGACGCCCGACGACGACTGCAGGAAGCTGCCCGTCTTCAGGTGCTTGCGAAGGTAGGGGCTGTACTGGAACGGCACCCGGTAGCTGCCGGTGAACTGCAGGTCGGAGATGCCGCTGCTGGCCTGGGCGGTCAGCGCGGCACTCTTGCCGAAGCGCTCGGCGTAGAGCTCGACGAGCCTGTCGAAACCGGCTCGTCGCCGCCGCTGGAACTCCTCGGGCGCGCCGTCCGAGCCGAAGAAGCGCGCCTCGTCGTAGGCATAGCCGGGCAGCAAGCTGGCCACGCGCTTGGCCATCTTCGAATGGCCGGTCAGCGAGGCATGCTTGGCACGCGAGAGTTCGAGCCGGCGCTTGGCGCGCGGCGCCATGACGGCCAGCGCGGCCAGCATCAGCGCGGTGAAGGCGAAGGTGGACGGTTCCATGGATCGTTTCCGGACGGGCTCGCTCGCGCCGCCTCAGTGGGCCGCCGTCGGCATCGTCGGCGACGCCACGGACGAGATCATCTGGCCGTGCAGGAGCTTGAACGGCGCCTTGTGGTACAGGACGATGTCCATGAACGGGTCGGTGACGATCTTGAAGCCCCAGGCCAGGCCTTCCGTCATGTTGCGCGTGACGCACAGCTGGATCACGCGGATCACGAGGCCGGCCGCGCCGAGCGACAGCCAGGCGATGCCCACGTCGTGCACGAGCCCGCGGAAATCCGTGTGCGGCTGGATCAGGCCGCCCAGCGACGGCGCGAACCACAGCGCGGCGGGGATCGCCACCCAGATCGCCATCAGCACGATCTTGCGCTGGATGTTGTAGCCGGCCTTGACCTCCTCCTTGTACTCGTCGGAGACCTGGTTGACGTCGTCGTAGCCGCGCGGCTCGAAGAAGAAGTGACCGGCCTGGCGCGTCGTCATCGACACGGTCCAGGCGAGCACCGCGGCGATCGCCGGGTCGACGAGCAGCAGCGCGTACGAGATGCAGAAGACGATCGCGCTGACCAGGTGCAGGCTCTGGTTGATCGTGCTGTGGTGGTAGAAGCGATGGTCGTCCCACCGCAGCGTGCGCAGCGTTTGCATGAAGGTGTTCACGAGAGTCCTCTCAGAGATTCGCCCGGTGCGTCAAGACCGCGGCGTGACAGGATGGTGACGTCGAAATATGAAAGGGCCGTGTCCGACGGTGCCTCGAAAAGTCGCGGAACTGTCATCGATCTGTTGCTTGCGCTCGTCATGATCGACCGCGACCGCAACGAATCGGAGCTTTTCTCGTGGACATTCAGACCGGCCTGCACGGGCCCCTGCGAATCGCCTGCGTGACCGAGACCTACCCGCCCGAGATCAACGGCGTCGCGCTGACCGTGGCCCGGCTCGTGCAGGGACTGCGCGCCCGCCACCACAGCGTGCGCGTGATCCGCCCGCGCCAGGCGGGCGACGCCGTGGCGTCCCCGATCGACGGCGACTTCCTCGTCCGCGGCGTGCCGATCCCGCGCTACGAAGGCCTGAAGATGGGCCTGCCGTGCACCGGCAGGCTGATCGAGCTGTGGCGCAAGGAGCGCCCGGACGTCGTGCACATCGCCACCGAGGGCCCGCTCGGGCGCTCCGCGCTGCTGGCGGCCCGCGCGCTCGGCCTGCCGGTGTGTTCCGAGTTCCGCACCAACTTCCACGCCTACAGCGCGCACTATGGCCTGGGCTTCATGAAGAAGCTCATCCTGGGCTACCTGCGCCGCTTCCACAACGCCACGCATTGCACGATGGTGCCCACGCAGGCGCTGCACGACCAGCTGCAGCGCGAGGGCTTCCGCGACCTGCTGACCGTGGCCCGCGGCGTCGACACCCGCCGCTTCGATCCCGCACGCCGCAGCGAGGCGCTGCGCGCGCAATGGGGCGCCGCGCACGACGACCTGGTCGTCACCTGCGTCGGCCGCCTGGCGCCCGAGAAGAACCTGGCCACGCTCGTCACCGCGTTCGACGCGATCCGCCGCCAGCAGCCGCGCGCGAAGCTCGTGCTGGTGGGCGACGGCCCGATGCGCAAGGAGCTGCAGGCGCGGTGTCCCCACGCGGTCTTCGCCGGCCAGCGGCTGGGCGAGGATCTTGCCGCCCACTACGCGTCCGCCGACCTGTTCCTGTTTCCCAGCATCACCGAGACGTTCGGCAACGTCACCACCGAGGCCATGGCCAGCGGCCTGGCCGTCGTCGCGTTCGACTACGCCGCCGCCCAGCGGGTGATCCGCGACGGCGCACCAGCGTGATGGCGCTCGACTGGGACGGCATCGCCGCGCAGGTCGAAGGCGTGATGTCGTCGCTGATCGCGCGCAAGGCCGAACGGCCCGCGCCCTACGCCTTCGCCTCGGCGCGCCACTCGTCGGTGTGAACCGGCGCGCGGCGATCGCGCATGCGCTCCTGCAGCAGCAGCCAGGCCAGCGCCGCGGACACGCAGGCGCCCAGGCCGATCATCAGTGCGGCGAGCGACACGTCCACCGCGCACAGCGCCGAGTACGCGCCCAGGCACACCAGGACGCTGGCGTTCTCGTTGCCGCCCTGCACCGCGATCGAGCGCCCCGCGCTCAACAACGCGTTGCCGCGGTCCTGGAGCAGCGCATTCAGCGGCACCACCATCAGCCCGCCCACGCCGCCGACGACGATCAGCACCGCCACGGCGACGTGCAGCCGCGTGAGGAAGGGCATCGCCGTCATCAGCAGCCCGAACACCACCCCGGCCCACAACATGCGCTTGGCGTGCGCCAGCGGCACGAAGCGGCCCGCGGCGACCGCACCCGCGATCACGCCGATCGCGACCGCGGCCTGCACGAACGCGGCGCGGTCCAGCGTCAGGTGCATCGTCTCGCGCGCCCAGCGCAGCACCGCGAACTGCAGCGTCGCGCCCACGCCCCAGAAGATCGTCGTCACCGTCAGCGACAGCCCGCCATCGCGGTCACGCCAGAGCTTTCGGTTGGCCTGGCGGAAGTCGCGCAGCATGGCGCGCGGATGCAGCGACTGCACGTCATGGCGCACGCCGCTGTCGGGCACGCCGAGGTTGAGCGCGCCCGCCAGCAGGTAGGTGCCCAGCAGGATCAACAGCGACGGCAGCACCGGGTCGCAGGCCTCCGGGACGATGCGGCTCGCATGCCCCAGCAGCCACGGGCTGACGAGCAAGCCGCCCAGGCCGGTGCCCAGCAGCACGGCGCACACCGCGGCCGTCTCGATCCAGGCGTTGGCCGCGACGAGCTGGCCCGGACGCACCAGCTCGGTGGCCAGGCCGTACTTGGCCGGCGCATACGCCGCGGCGCCCAGCCCCACCACCAGGAAGGCGGCGACGGGGTGCAGCCCCACGACCAGCGCCGCGACGCCGGCGATCTTGACGCCGTTCATCCACGCCATCAGGCGCGCTTTCGGGAACGCGTCGGCCAGCGGCCCGACGAACGGCGCGAGCAGCACGTACGCGGCGATGAACGCGACCTTGAGCATCGGCGCCAGCCAGCCGGGCATCGCGCGTTGCTGCAGGAGGTCGATCGTGACGATCAGCAGCGCGTTGTCCGCCAGCGCCGAAGTGAACTGGGCCGCCAGCAGCAACAGGAACGAGGCGGGCATCAGAAGGCGCGGACGTAAGGAGCGGGCATCGCTGGCGTGGCGTCAGGATGTGGACAGGCCCGGAGAGTGCGGCATGTGCGTGAAGCGGTCGTGACACGCCTGTGACATGGTGGAGACAAGGCAGCGGGTGTCCGTCTCCATTCCGGGGAAGCATGTCGGCATGCGGGATCCTGCGACCGCGCGCAGGATCCACCCGGGCCAGGCGCTACTGCCGGCGGCGAATGAGCTCGTCGCCCGCGCGCTGCAGCACGGAGCTGGCGTCCGCGGTGCGCAGCAGGCCCTGCGTGGCCATCTTCTCGAGCGCCTTGCGCGTGAAGCTCTGCGTGGCGTCGCCGGCACCCGCGAACAGCAGGAAGTAGCCGTTGTCGCTCACCCACAGCAGCTGCAGGTCGGTCCACTCGCCGTGCAGTTGCAGCGTCACGCTGTCGCCAGGTGGATCGCGGCGATCTGGTCGAGCCAGGCCTTCTTCATCTCGTCCGACAGCTTGACCGTGGCCATGCCCGCGGTCACGCGATCGACCAGCTCGGGCACCATCGCCACCAGCGTGGGCGCGTCGGCGCGCGAGCGCGCCTTGTCGGTGGACCAGATGACGTCGACGGCCGTGTCCATCGCCGGCGAGTTGCGCCGCGCCTCGGGCGGCAGCGTCGTCCATTCCTGCGCGACGACCAGCGCCCACAGCGTGCGGATGAAGCGGCGCGTGGGCGATGGCGGATGCGCCGAGTCGAGCTTGCGCTCCAGGCGCGCCTTGGCCTGCGCCACCAGGTCTTCCAGGGTGGCGTTGCGCTGCAGCAGCTCCAGCGCGCCCTCGACCGAGGTGAGCCGCTTCTGCGCCTGCTTGCGCTGCCATTGCGACAACCGCTCCACCGCGGCCTCGAACGTGGCCGTGGCGGGCTGCGCCTCGACCTGCGCCACCGACTCCTGCAGCCACTGCATGAACTCGGGCGCGGGCGCGCCCTTGTCGGCCTGCAGGTGCGTGGCGACCCGGTTGACCAGCGCCCAGGCCGCGTGCCGGTGCGACTTCAGCAGCGTCGCATCCAGCGTGGCCAGGTGCACGACCGCGGGCTCCAGGCGCGATATCCAGCCGCGTGCGTCGGCGGACAACGCGGGGTCGGCCACGATCTGCTCGAACAGGTGGCCGATGAGCGCGCCGCCGAGCCGCGTGCTGGTGGCGTCCTGCAGCGCGGCGAGCTCCTCGCGGTGGCTGTGGATGAGCCCGGGGATGCGCGCGCCGTCGCCTTCCAGCGGCATCGGCAGCGTGTCGGGGATGAACGTGAGCGGCGCGGCCTGCGTGGAGGTGCGGAAGACGGGCCGCTCCTCGTCGAGGTCCATCAGCTCGTACAGCGCGCCGGGCCGGGTGACGTCGAAGCCCGTGGGCGGCGAGGCGGTGGAGGCGTCGTCGTCGGGGTCGACGGCGCCGTCCACCTCCGCCTGCGACGCGTCGGCGAGGCCGGCCTGGCGCACCGCGGCATAGATCTCCGCCAGCCGCGGGGCGAGCCAGCGCGCCATGCAGCGCGTCGCCTCGGCGCGCGCCGCGGGCGCGAGGCCGAGCGCCTCGGAGGCGGTCCACAACGACCGCGCCAGGCTCGGCGGCCCGATGGGTGACGTCGCGACGCGCACGCCCTCGCCGCGACGCAGCGCGGCCTCGACCTTGACGAGGCGGCGCAATTCGAGGGCGCAGTCCTCCTCGAGCAGCCGCACCACTTGCGCGATCTCGATCTCGTCCTGGATGCGCGACTCGTCCATGATCTCGAGCGAGCCGAGGTTCAGCCACTGGCCCGCCGGCTTGGCCGCCGGCGCGGCCTCCTTGAACGACTCGCGCAACGCTTCGCCGAACGCCGACGCGAACGCCGCATGCATGCGCCCCAGCGCCGTGGCGACCTCGCCGCGCAACTCGCGCAGCGCGACGTTGGTCACCGGCGCGGCGGCGATGTCGTTGGCGAGCCCGCCCGCGCCACTGCGCACGCGGCGCGACAGCAGTGCGTGGGCGCGCTCGAGATGGCGTTCGAAGGGGGTGGCGATCACCCGGCGATATTAGGCCAGGACCGCCATCCGCATCGCCGCCGCCGCGTTGCGCGGCCCGGGGTGTGCCGTGGCCGCAACGGCGGGCTGCCTGCGTTCGCCTCGTGCCGATCGAGCGCGGGACGCCCGCGCCGCCGCGCCTAATCGGGCAGGCTGTACTCGAAGTGGTAGGCGTGCGCGCCGCCCGGCGCGACCTCCACCACCATGCGTCCGGCGAGACCGGCCAGCGCGCCGGTGCCCGAGCCCGGCACGACGGTGATCGACTGCGTCGGCACGCCGCCGGCCATCGTCGAGCTGTGCTGCAGCGCGAACGAGCCGGCCCGGCCGTCGAGCGTGCCGTGCACCGTCTCCATCGCCACGTAGCCGGCCGAGCCGGAGGCCGGGTTGCCGAACGACAGCATCTCGCCGGTGCTGGCCGCGTCCAGCGCGCCGTGGAAGCGCTTGTCGAGCGACATGCGGCCCAGGCCGCTGCCGCCGGCGACGGCGCTGAGGGGCTGCGGCGCGACCTTCACGTCGAACGGGCCGGTGACGGTATGCGAACTCATGGAGGGCTCCTTGTCGAAGGCGGTCGCCGCGGCGCAGGCGAGCGCGAGCGCGGCGGCCGGGAACAGGTGCAGGGGGCGCATGATGGCATCATGGGTTGCGGCCGACATCCGGCCTCGCACGCATTGAACCGCGCTTGCCCATGACGGTGATTGGAAAAACACGACGGCCACTCAGCCCCGAGCCGCGCGGCGTGCTGCATCGGCTCGCGCCGGGCGAATTCACCCACGGCCGCTTCGAGGCGCCCGACGACCTGGCCGACCGCATCGAGCACTTCTGGACGGTGCGCTGGAACCTGGAAGGCCGGGCGCCGCAGGTGCAGGAGACGCTGCCGCATCCGAACGTGCACATCGTCGTCGAGCCCGGCAGCATCGCCGCGTGGGGCGTGCACACCGGGCGCTGGACGCGCGCGCTCCAGGGCCGCTCGCAGGCTTTCGGCATCAAGTTCCGGCCCGGCGCGTTCCGTGCGCCGCTGGGCCGTGCGGTGTCGACGATCGCCGACACCTCGATCGACGCGCAGGCGCTCTTCGGCCCCGGCGCCGCCCTGCTGGCGGACGTGCTCGGCCACGAGGACGACCGCGTCGCCGCGGACATCGCCTCGGCCTTCCTGCGCGAGCGGCTGCTGCCGGCAACGCAGCAGGCCCTGCTCGCCGGTCGCATCGTCGACAGCGTCGCCGACGACCTCGAACTGCACTCGGCCGACGAGCTGGCGCGCCGCTTCGGCATGACCCTGCGCGCATTGCAGCGCCTGTTCAGCGAGTTCGTGGGCGTCGGCCCGAAGTGGGTGATCAAGCGCTACCGGATGCACGAGGCCGTCGCGCGCGTGCAGGCGGGGCAGCGGGTGCCGTGGGCGGCGCTCGCGCAGGATCTCGGCTACTTCGACCAGGCCCACTTCATCGCGGACTTCCGCAAGCTGGTGGGCATGACGCCCGGCGACTACGCGCGCGAGCGGCACCCGCGCTGAAGCCGTTCAGAGAGCGGCGCGCCGCGCCCGCAGGCTCTCCCGCACGACCGCGATGTGGCTGCGCAGGCCATACAGCAGGTCGCCGAACGCGGGGGGCACGCTCAGTCGCGTGACCGTCGTCTCGACGTGCTCCAGCCGCTCGAGCAGCGCGTCGCAGCGTCCCGCATCGAGCGGCCCGGCGTCGGCGTCGCGCTCGATGCGCTGCAGCACGGCGTACCAGCGGTAGATGCGCGAGACGACGCGCCAGCGGAACACGGCCGGCGCGATCTTGAAGCCGGGCACCAGGATGATGGTCATCGGCACCAGGATCGCCAGCGCGCGTTCGATCAGGCTCGCGATCCAGAACGGGAACGAGCGATACAGGAAGCTGCGGCCCGATGCGTAGAAGCGCGAGGCGTCGCCGCTGATGGCGAAGTCGTGCTCGATCGCCGACGGGAAGTCGCCCGCCTTCTTGTACAGGCCGGCGCGGCCGTGCACCTCGCGCGCGGCCGTCAGCAGCAGGTCCGACAGCGCCGGGTGCAGGTCGTCGCGGGCGATGAGTTCGACGGTGGGCGCGACCAGCGTCACGTTCTCGGGCGGGATGTCCTCGCCGAAGTCGATCGCCCCGCGCGGCAGCACCAGCTTGTTCAGGTAGGTGATGCGATGGGTGTAGCCCTCGGCCTGCACGAAGTTGAACAGGTGCACGTCCTCGTCGCGCAGCAGCTCGCGCATCAGCGCCGTGGGCGTCGAGTCGCTCATCGCGAACAGCGCGTCGATCTTGCCTTCCTTGAGCGCCTGGATCGACTCCGCGGGCGCGCGATGGCCCACCTGCGTGCCGTCGCCGGGCTTGATGCCGTTGGCGTCGAGCAGCGCCTGCGCCAGCACCGACGCACCGCTGCCCTCGAGGCCGATGTCCAGGCGGTGCTGCTTGAACTCGGAGATCAGCGTCCTGGGCTTGCCGCGATAGAAGATCATCATCGGCTGGTACGACACGCTGCCCAGCGAGACCAGGTGCGAGGTGTCGTGGCCGGTCGTCTCGCCGCCGACGACGAAGCCGACGTCCACGTCCTGCTTGCGATCCTCCAGCCGCGCGAGGTTGTCGCGCGAGCCCTGCGAGGTCAGGATCTTCAGCGTCACGCCTTCGCGCGCCAGGATCTTGCGGTACTGATCGGCGACGTTGGCGAACGAGCTGCCCTTCGGGCCGCTGGTCAGCGTCAGCGTGGTGGGCGGCGCCGAGCGCAGGAACACGAACGCGACGACGGCGGCGATCAGGCTCAGGAGCAGCAGCAGGCCGAGGCTGATCGGCAGCCCGCGGCCCACCATGCCCAGGCCCTCGCGCAGCGCCGTGAAGCGGGCGCGCAGCGTGTCGAGGAAGGAGGCGCGCGCCGTCATCGGCCGCCTCGTCGCAGGGAAATGGAAGGCATCGCGGACCCGGCGCCAGGAGATGCCGCGATCTTAGTCGCGCGGCGCGCCGTTGCCCGGGAATCGCGGCGGCGGGGCGTTACGAGGCGTTGCCCCGCGCTCGCTTCAACCCAGCCGCATCGACACCTCCACGTCGCCACCGAACGGCGTCGACAGGTAGCCGCCGCCGGCCGAGCGGACGCGAGCGAGGTACTCCGGGCTGTGGTCCGCGTTGTCGGCGACGACCAGCGCGCCCGGCCGCAGCCGCGGCTCCAGGAGCGAAAGGATCTCCGGGTACAGCGCCTTGGCGCCATCGAGCAGCACCAGGTCGATGGCGCCCGGCAGGTCCCGCGCCAGTGTCTGCAGCGCGTCTCCCTCGCGGACCTCGACGAGGTCGTCCAGGCCGGCCGCGACGAGGTTCGCCCGCGCGCGGGCGACCTTGGACGGCTCGAACTCGCAGGTGACGAGGCGCCCGCCGCCGCCGTTGTCGCGCAGCGCGGCGGCCAGGTGCAAGGTCGACAAGCCGAACGAGGTGCCGAATTCGACGATCGCATGCGCGCCGGTGCTGCGCGCCAGCATGTACAGCAGCGCGCCGGTGGCGCGCGAGACGGGCAGCGGCTGGTCCTTCAGGCGCGTGTAGAAATCGACGTACTCGGTCCTGCTGTGCATCAGCCGCGCGAGCTCGCCGGGCGGCAGCGCGGCGGCCATCGCGTTCAGGCCGATCGCGGCCTCGTCGGCTTCGGCGAACAGGCGCGCCAGCAGCGGCGCGACGGGAGCGGTGGTGAGGGTATCGGTCATGGGTCGTGTTTCTCGTTGAGGGAACGTGTCGTCATAATATGAACAATCCTTCGCGTTTCCCATTCGCATTGCGAGCGCCGTCCATGACCGACCGCCAGACCCCACCGCTGTCCTCGCGCAAGAAGCCCAGGCAGGCGCGCTCCACCGACCTCGTCGCCGCGATCCTGGAGGCGGCCATTCAGGTTTTGTCCCGGGAAGGCGCGCAGCGCTTCACCACCACGCGCGTGGCCGAACGCGCCGGCGTCAGCGTCGGGTCGGTCTACCAGTACTTCCCGAACAAGGCGGCCATCCTGTTCCGGCTGCAGAGCGACGAATGGCGCGAGACGACCGACATGCTGCGCGCCACGCTCGCCGACGCGGGCCGTCCGCCACTGGAGCGCCTGCGTCGGCTGGTGCACGCGTTCGTGAAATCGGAATGCGACGAGGCCGCGATGCGCGTCGCGCTCGCCGACGCCGCGCCGCTGTACCGCGACGCACCCGAGGCGCGCGAGGTGCGCGCCGCGAGCAAGGGCATCCTGCAGGCGTTCATGCGCGAGACGCTGCCCGACGCGAAGCCCGCGACGCGCGCGCTCGCGGGCCGGTTGATCAAGGCGACGCTGAGCGCGGTCGGCCACGATTTCTCGGAGTCGCCGCGCAGCGCGCGCGAGATCGCGGCGTATTCCGACGCGATGGCCGACATGTTCGCGGCCTACCTCGTCGGCCTGGGCCATGCCGAGCGGGCGCCGGCGCCCGCGCGCGGGCGGACGCGTCCCGCGCGCGCGGCCGCCTGACCTGCGCGGGGCGGCATTCCGTCACGCCCCGGCGGGCAATCACCGAGGCGAGACGGGCGCGACGGCGCGGCCGCCGCACGGATAATCGGCGGCAACAGGGAGCGAGGCATCGCGCGCGGCGCGAGGCGCCGGTCCGCCCCTTCAACCGCGCCCGCCGATGCCCGAGCCCACCTTCGACTCCGCACCGAACGACCTTGCGCCGCCTGCGCATGACCCCCCGCTGCGGCCGCGGCGCTCGAGCTGGGACGGCGGCAGCGACCGCTCCCACGTCAAGACCTTCGTGCTCGCCGCCGGCCTGATGGCCGCGATCGGCCTCGCCGCGCTGGCCGTGCACGAGGACGTCGGCGCCCTCTGGCGGCGCGCGTTCGGCCCGCCGCTGACCGCCGACGAGATGCGCGCTCGCATCGGCCAGTGCGAGCGCGACGCCGACCTGCCCTGCGCCCAGGAGACGCTCGAGGCGCTGCTGAAGAAGCAGCCCGACGACGTCACGGCGCGGGCGCACCTCGGCCTCGTGATGGCGCACCGCGACGACGACGCCCATGCGGTCGTCGAGTTCAAGCGCGCGATCGACGGCGGCGAGGGCACCTACGACCTGTTCGCCTGGTATGCCGACAGCCTCGCGCGCCTCGGACGCAGCGACGAGGCCATCGAGTGGTCCTACCGCTCGCTGTCGCTGGTGCCCAACCTGGTGGACGTGCGCGGCAAGCTGGCCCGGCTGCTGGTGGCGCGCGGACGGCCCTACGAGGCGCTGTCGCTGCTGGCCAGCTACGACGCCGACGCGGCGGCCAAGGGACGCCGCGGCTACTTCGAGGGCCAGCGCATCGCCATCGAGTCGGCGCTCGCCACGGTGGCGCCGGGCGCGGCCGGGTCGCTGCGCCTGCCCGTGATGGACGGCCACTTCTACGCGCCGGTGGCGTTGGGCAACGGCAAGCCGCTGGCCTTCATGGTCGACACCGGCGCCTCGGCCACCACCGTCACGCCCGAGATGCTGCAAGAGGCCAGGAGCGACTATCGCGTCGTCCAGCCCGTGGTGACGATGACGACGGCCGACGGCCGCCACGTCCTCGCGCAGGGCATCACGATCCAGACCCTGCGCGTGGGCCCGTACGTGCTGCACGACGTGCCGGCCGTCAAGTGCGACCACTGCGTCGCGCTACTGGGGCAGGCATCGCTGTCGCACTTCGACCTGCGCTCCTCGCGCACGCAAGGCGTCGAGTTCCTCACGCTGACGCCGCGCGGCGGGGTCTGACGCCGGGACGCGTGAAGGCCTTCGACGCGCGCGGCGACATGCAGGTGCAGGGCCCGCGGGTCTTCCGTGCGCAGCCGCGCCTGCACGGGACGGCGCCAGGGCTTGCCGAGTTCCTGCCGAACGGCCGGCGGCCTGGAACGCCGCGTCAGCGCCTGTTCGCCGGAGCGAGCCGGGCCGGCGCGACGCGTTCTCAGGGATGACCCGGACCCGTCCCTGCGACGGAATGCCGCCGCGTCCACCTTCTCGGCTGCTGCCGCGTTGAGCAGGGATCGCCGGCTGCGGCACACTACGGGCCACCATGTCCGACACCCCGATTGCCCGATCCGGGCCCTTGCCTTCGCCGGAAGAGGGCAGCGACGCCCTGCCGATCGGCGCCAGGCTGGCCGAGTTCGAGATCCGCCAGGTCATCGGCGCGGGCGGCTTCGGCATCGTCTACCGGGCCTGGGACGAGGCATTGCAGCGCGACGTCGCGCTCAAGGAGTACATGCCGGTCTCGCTGGCCGGGCGCGGCGCCGCCGAACGCGTGACGCTGCGCTCGCGCATGCACGAGGAGACCTTCGCGCTGGGCCTGCAGTCCTTCGTCAACGAGGCCCGGCTGCTGGCGCGCTTCGACCACCCCGCCCTCGTCAAGGTGTTGCGTTTCTGGGAAGCGAACGGCACCGCCTACATGGCCATGCCGCTGTACAAGGGGCGCACGCTGCGCCAGATGCGCAAGGCCATGGCCGCCGGCGCCTTCGACGACGCGTGGATGCGCGCTCTGATCGACCCGCTGCTCGGCGCGCTCGAGGTGATGCACGACGCCGAGGTCTACCACCGCGACATCGCGCCCGACAACATCCTGTGGTGCGACGACGGTCGCCCCGTGCTGCTGGATTTCGGCGCCGCCCGCCTCGTGCTGGCCGACCGCACCCAGAACGTCACGGCCATCCTCAAGCCGCAGTTCGCGCCCATCGAGCAGTACGCCGAGACGCAGGCCATGCGCCAGGGCCCGTGGACCGACCTCTACGCCCTGGCCGGCACCTGCTTCTTCATGCTGACCGGACGCGCGCCCCTGCCCGCCACCGCGCGCGTGCTGGCCGACGAGCAGGCGTCGCTGATGCGCCTGCTGCCGCCGGGCTGCTCGCCGCGCCTGCTGCAGGTGCTGGACTGGGCGCTGGCCGTGCGTCCGCAGGACCGGCCGCAATCGGTGGCGCAGTTCCGCGACGCGCTCGCCGGCCGCGTCGCCGCGCCGCCGCCCGCCCGGGCCGGCGCCGTGCACGGCCCCTCGCCGACACCCGCGGCAGCGGGTTCGGCCGCCTACGAGAAGACGATCCAGGTGAGCAAGCACACATCAGCGAGCCGGGCCGCGCCGGCGTCCCGGAGGCGCGACGCCGACATGGCCGGACCGGTCACCCGCATCCCGCACGACGACGAGCTCGAGCGACCGGAGCGCAGCGTGCTGCTGCCGCCCAAGTCGCGCTCGCCGCTGGCGGCCCTGGTGGCCCTGCTGGTCGTGGCCGGCGTCGCGGCGGCCGCCTGGACGACGCGGGCGCAATGGATGCCGCTGGTCGGGTTGCAGGACTTCGCGCCGCCCGTGGCCGCGATCGCGCCGCCGCCCGAGCCCGCCGCGAGCGCGGTCGAAGCGGGCGCCGCGCCGGCTTCGGCGGCGGTCGTGCAGGCCGCGCCGTCGACGGCCGCGAGCGCCGCGCCCGTCCAGGACGCGACCGCGAGCGCCCCGCCCTCGCCGGCTTCCGAGACGGTCGCCGCCGCGCCGGCACCGGCACCGGCGCCCGAACCCGCACCCGCGCAGGCACCCGAAGCCGCGCCGACACGGCACACGGCGCATCCGAAGCCGGCCGCCACGCATCCCAGGCCGGCGCCCACGCGCCCGTCGACCTTCGTCCTGCCGCCGCCGGTGCTGCCGCCCGCCAACGAGGCGCAGGTCGGCGCACGGCCGCCGCCGGCCGCCAGGCCTTCCGGCGACCAGCCCGATCCCAGCGCGGTCGCTGCCACGGCCACGCCGTCGGTCCAGCGCGCGGGCGGCCCGCGCGAGGCCTGTGCCGACCAGGGCGACGCGGCGCGGATCGCCGCCTGCGTCAGGCAGCTGTGCGACAACGACGCGCGCTACCAGCGCTTCCCGGTGTGCCAGCGCGTGCATCGCAAGGAAGAACAGCAGCAGGAGCGCGGCACGGGCCAGTAGCAGGCCGCGGTTCGACCAGCCCGCGCAAGGACGCCGGACAACTGGTATCGATCCGGCATCCCGGTTCACCCAGGCATCGGCTTGCCGGCCACGCCGAGCGCAGCGGCCACGTGAGCCCGTCGGTCATCCTGATGGCGTCGTCGAAACGTCGCGCGGACGCGGGTCCGTCCCGTCACGTGGCCATCCGTTCGTCGACGCGATGCAGGCCCAGTGCGCGGATCGCGGGGGTCATGTGGTCGATGAAGACACGAATGCGGGACGGCAGGTGCCGGCGGCTCAGGTAGCAGAGGTAGTGGCCGCTGTCGTCGGGCGCGTGCGGCGCCAGGCAGGCGACGAGCCGGCCGTCGCCCAGCAGCTCGCGGATCTGGTAGCCCGCCAACTGCGCGATGCCCTGTCCCTCCAGCACCGCGGCCAGCACGAGGTCCGCGTCGTTGAACGTGAGGGCGCCCCGCGGCGCAGCCTTCAGGCGCTGGCCGTCCACCTTGAACTCCCACTCCCGGACGCGGCCCGACGCGAAGCGGAAATTGACGCACCGGTGGCGGGCCAACTCGCCGATCGAACGCGGCAGCCCGTGGCGGACGGCGTACTCCGGCGAAGCGCAGACCAGCATCTGCATCGGGAACAGCAGCTTGGCGATGATCTGGCTGTCCTCCATCCGGCCGTTGCGGAACGCGATGTCGACGTTGTCCGAGGCGAAGTCGATCGGCCCGTCGTCCAGCATCAGCTCGATCGCCACGTCCGGGTAGGCCGCACGAAAGTCCTTGAGCAGCGGCGCGACGACCTGGCGCCCGAAGCCGACGTCTGAGCAGACGCGCAGCAGCCCGCGCGGCGGCCCTTCGCGCAGTTCGCGCACGCCTTCCAGGGCCCGGGTGATCGACTCCACGCCGGGCTTGCAATGGGCGTGGAAGAGCTGGCCTTCGTTCGTGAGGGACAGGCTGCGGGTCGTGCGGCGGATCAGTCGCACGCCCAGCTGGCTCTCGAGCTTCTGCACGCTGCGGCTGACCGCGGAGCGGCCGATGCCCAGCCGGTCGCCCGCCTTCGCGAAGCTGCCCTCGGCCACCACCGTCATGAAGGCGACCACGCCGGAATAGCTCGTCGCGAAGCTCGCGGCGAGGGCGTCGCCCGCATCGCCGGAGGGCGCGCCGACCGGGACGCCGGCCATGGCGCGTCGCGACGTCGCGCTCGCGGCGGCACGACCCAGGGTCGACATGAACGTGTTGATGGCCTCATCCATGCAACAGATGACGGATGACGGCCCGGGTTTGTGACCGCGCCGCCTCGCGCAGCCCGCGTGGCAGCCGGCGTGCCGGCGACGCGGTGCATTGGTGCATTCCTGGCAACACGGCGCTGCCGGCCTCGAGCCTAGCGCCGTGCGGTGGCGGCTCCTAGCATTCGTCCATTCCCAACGAACGCTGCAGGCGCAAGACCCCTCATGAAAATCGTCGTCATCGGAGGCTCGGGCCTCATCGGATCGAAACTCGTCGGCCTGCTGCGCGAGGCGGGCCACGAGGCACTCGCGGCTTCGCCGAACTCCGGCGTCAACACCCTGACCGGCGAAGGCCTCGCCCAGGCGCTGCAAGGCGCCCAGGTCGTGGTGGACGTGGCCAACTCGCCGTCGTTCGAGGACCAGGCCGTGCTCGAGTTCTTCGAGACGTCCGGCAGGAACCTCGTCAAGGCCGAGGCCGAGGCGGGCGTGGCGCACCATCTCGCGCTGTCCGTCGTCGGCACGGAGCGGCTGCCCGACAGCGGCTACCTGCGCGCCAAGCTCGCCCAGGAACGCATCATCAAGGCGTCTCCGGTGCCGTACACGATCGTGCACTCGACGCAGTTCTTCGAGTTCCTCGGCGGCATCGCGCAGTCCGCCACGGTGGGCGACAGCGCGCGCCTGTCGCCCGCATGGTTCCAGCCGATCGCCTCCGACGACGTCGCCGCCGCCCTGCTCGAGGGGACGCTGGGCAAGCCCGTGAACGGCGTGGTGGAGATCGGCGGCCCCGAGCGCTTCCGCATGGCCGAGCTCGTCCGGCGCTACCTCGACATGAAGGGCGATCCCCGCAAGGTCGTCGTCGACGTCCACGCGAGCTACTTCGGCGCCGAACTGAAGGACGACGAGCTCCTGCCCGGGCCCGGCGCCCGTCTCTTTCCGACCACCTTCGAGCACTGGATGCAGCGCCGATGAGCCGCGTGAGGAATCCATGAACCCGTCCCTGATCCTGCACCGCATCACCGTCTTCGCGTCGGTCGCCGCAGCCTGCCTGCTCCCACCGTGCGCCGTGGCGGCCCCTGAGGCGGAGGTCGTGACGCTGATGTCCAAGGACCTGGCCGACTTCCCGGGCAAGGAAGGCCGCATGATCGTCGTCACCTACCCGCCAGGCAGCGCCGACCCGATCCACCGGCACAACGCGCACGCCTTCATCTATGTGCTCGAGGGCAGCATCGTGCTGGGCTTGCGAGGCGGCAAGGAAGTCACGTTGAAGCCGGGGCAGACGTTCTACGAAGGCCCCAACGACATCCACACCGTCGGCCGCAATGCCAGCAGGACCCGGCCGGCCCGGTTCGTGGTCGTCCTGCTCAAGGACCGGGGCGCGCCGATCCTGGTGCCGGCGAACTGAACCGGTCGAGCGCGCCGTCGCGCAGGTGACCGCATGATCAACGTCCTTCTCCAGTCCACCATCAAGACCGACGCGGACGACTGGTCGATCGAGCGCTTCAGCCTCCTGCGCGCCTGTCTGGCCGCCGCGCGGGGCGCCGACGGCGAGCCTCTCTTCGACGTGACCGCGCGAGACCGCGCGTCTGCCGGGCGGCCCGATCCGGTGCTGTCGACGTTGCATGAATCGGACGTCGACGAGCTCTGGCTGTTCGCCGTCGACACCGGCGACGGGCTGACGCCCGAGGACGCCGAGGGCATCGCGCGATTCCACCGGCGCGGCAGCGGTTTGCTGGTGACCCGGGACCACATGGATCTGGGCTCGTCGATCTGCCAGCTGGATTGCAGCCCGGCGGCGGCGCATCGCTTCCATTCGCGGAACGCGGACCCCGATCCGTCGCGCCGATGCATCGACGATCCGTACACCACCGCCATCCTCTGGCCGAACTACCACTCGGGAGCGAACGGCGACTTCCAGCGCGTGCGCGTCGTCGGCGATCCGCACCCGGTGCTGCGCGACCCGCTGTCGCCGGACGGCTTGGTGCGCTACCTGCCGTCGCATCCGCATGAAGGTTCCGTCGTCGCGCCTGCCGACGACGCAGGCGCCCGCGTCATCATGGCCGGGCGCAGCGCCGTCACCGGGCGACCTTTCAATCTCGCCGTCGCATTCGAGCCGTCGGCCGCCGGCGGGCCGGCCATCGCGCAGTCCACGTTTCATCACTTCAGCGACTACAACTGGCGCCCCGCCGCGGGCGCGCCTTCGTTCGTGGGCGAACCGCCCGGCGACGGGATGGCGCGATTCCCCGAGGCGCTGCGCTCGACGCAGCGCTACGTCCGCAACGTCGCGCTGTGGCTGGCGCGGCAGCGGCCGGCCTGAGCCCGTATGCGCGCGACGAGTCGCAGCGGCCGACGTCACACCGGGCCCGCTGGAACGTCTTGATATCGAAGCGGGCGCGCCGGGCGCTCCGCTGCAACCGCAAGAAGGATGTCATGCCTGCCCTGTCCCGTTCCATCTCAGCCCCCGCCTCGCTGATCGCGTTGGCGCTTGCCGTGCCCGCCGGCGCGGCGCTGGCCGCGGAGGGCGTCGCGGCGCCCGGCCACGCCGGCGCGCCGTTCGCCCGGATGCCCGACATCGCGCCGATCGGCGTCCATGTCGACAAGTACATCGACCTGCCCGACGCCGCCAAGGGCCCGCCGGTCGACAGCGCGAAGGGCTACCGCCTCGAGACGCTGGGCCGCGGGCTCTACATGGTCACCGACAACGGGTACCAGTCGATGTTCATGGTGTACGAGAGCGGTGTCGTCGTCGTCGACGCGCCGCCCTCGTACGCGGCCAGGCTGAAGCAGGCCATCGCCGAGGTCACCTCGCTGCCGATCACCCACCTGGTCTACAGCCACGCGCACGCCGACCACATCGGCGGCGCCGGCAGCCTCGGAGGCCATCCGGTCATCATCGCCCAGGCGGAGACGCTGCGTCTGCTCAGGCGCGATGCGGACCCGGCGCGCCCGCTGCCGACGGTGACCTTCGAGGACCAGTACGTGCTGAAGGTCGGCAGCCAGCGGCTCGAGCTGTCGTACCACGGCAACGGGCACGAGCCGGGGAACATCTTCATCTATGCACCGGAGCAGAAGACGCTGATGGTCGTCGACCTCGTCTTCCCGGGGTGGATGCCGTTCCGCCGCCTCGCGGTGTCGCAGGACATCCCGGGCTGGCTCGCCCAGATCCGCCTTGTCGACACGCTGCCTTTCGACAAGCTCGTCTCCGGCCACGTGACACGCCTGGGCACGCATGCCGACGTCCGGGTGCAGATCGATTTCCTCGACGACCTGAAGGCCGCCGCGGGCAATGCGCTCAAGACGACGCCGTTCGTCGCCGGCATCGACCCGGCCGACAGCGGCAACGCGTGGGCCCTCACCGACGACTACACCGCCCGCGTCGCCCTCCAATGCGTCAACGCGCTGACCCCCAGGTGGTCGCACCGGCTCGGCGGCTTCGACGCCTTCGTGTGGGACCAGTGCTACGCCATGGAGCAGAGCCTGCGGGTGGACTGACCTGCCTCCGGCGGGCTCGACCTGACGTTCAGTCCAGCGTCTTGCGCGACCTGGCAAGGGTGATCGCCGACACGGCGATCAGGAAGGCCGCCAGCGCCAGCAGTTCCGGCCCCATGTCCGCCAGCACCTGTCCCTTGAGCAGCGACCCGCGGATCACGCGCAGGAAGTGGGTGATGGGGATGATCTCGCCGATCACGCGTGCCCAGGACGGCAAGCCCTGGAACGGGAACATGAAGCCGGACAGGAACAGGGACGGCATCATGTAGAACATCGAGACCTGCATCGCCTGCAGCTGGCTCCTGACGACCGTCGAGAAGAGGTAGCCGAGCGCGAGATTGCTCGTGATGAACAGCACGATGCCCACGGCGAGCGCGAACCAGCCCGCGAGGGTCTGCGGGAGCGGCACCGAGAACAGTAGGCGTGCGAGCACGAGCACGATCACCGTCTGGATGAGCCCGACGACCACGTAAGGGGCGAGCTTGCCGATCATCACCTCGAACGCGGTGGCGGGCGTGGCCAGCAGGCTCTCCATCGTGCCGCGCTCGACCTCGCGCGTGACCGCCATCGCCGTCATCATCACGAGCGTCATCGACAGGATGATCGCGAGCAGGCCGGGCACGATGTTGTACGAGTTGATGCCCTCGGGGTTGTACAGCCGGTGCACGACCACCTCGAACGGCGGCGCCGCGGAGGGCCGGGCCGTCACGCCCTGGAGGTCATGGCGCAGGGATTCGGTCGGCAACGCGGCCACGGCCGCCGCGACGCCCGCGGCGGCCTGCGGGTCGGACGCGTCCACCTCGGCGAGGATCTGCGCCTTGTCGTGCTTGAGCACGCGCTCGGTGAAGTCGGGCGGGATGGTCAGGGCCAGCGAGATCTCGCCGCGCCGCATCAGCGCGTCCATCTCGGCCTCCGAGCCCGGCATGTGCCGGACATCGACGTAGCTCGTGCGTTCCAGCGACGCGACCACGGCGTTCGCGAGCCGGCCGTGGTCGTGCGCGACCACGGCGGCGGGCAGGTGGCGCGGATCCGTGTTGATCGCGTAGCCGAACAACAGCAGCTGCATCAGCGGCATCACGAGGATCATCGCGTAGGTGATGCGGTCGCGCCGGAGCTGCGTGAACTCCTTGATCATGACGGCGGCGATGCGGCGCGGCGACAGCATCGTCATGCGGCGTACCGGTCGTCGGGCTTGTCGCCCATCAGCTGGATGAACACGTCCTCGAGCGACGGGCTCGCCTCCTGCCAGCGGAAGGCGGCCGTCCGGAACGGCGCGATCGCCTGCTCGAGCGCGGCGCGATCGGTGCCGCTCACATGGACCGCGGCGCCGAACGCGCTGGCGCTGAGCACGCCCGGCCGTCGCTCGAGTTCGCCGACGATGCGGCCGATGTCCTCGCCCTCGCCGTTGAACGTGACCAGCCCCGACTTCCCGATGATCTCGTGCGCCGTGCCGCGCGCGATCAGGCGGCCATCGAGGATGTAGCCGATGTCGTGGCAGCGCTCGGCCTCGTCCATGTAGTGCGTGGAGACCAGCACCGTCAGGCCCCTGTCGGCGAGCGCGTGGATCTCGTCCCAGAACTCGCGCCGCGCCTTCGGATCGACGCCGGCCGTGGGCTCGTCCAGCAGCAGCAGCCTGGGATCGTGCAGCGTGGCGGCCGCCAGCGCGAGTCGCTGCTTCCAGCCGCCGGACAGCGCACCGGCCAGCTGGCCGCGCCGATCGGTGAGCCCCAGGCGCGCGATGGCGTCGCCGACCCGGCGTCCGCGATCCTCGAGTTCGTGGACGCGGGCGACGAAGTCCAGGTTCTCCTGGATCGTCATGTCCTCGTAGAGCGAGAAGCGCTGCGTCATGTAGCCCGTCTGGCGCTTGATCGCGTCGGTCCGGGTGCGGAAGTCGAGCCCCAGCACCCGGCCTTGACCGCCATCGGGCGTGAGCAGGCCGCACAGCAGGCGCAGCGTGGTCGTCTTGCCGGCGCCGTTGGGCCCGAGGAACCCGGTGATGCGGCCCTGTTCGACCTGGATGGAGACGTCGCGCACGACATGCTTGTCGCCGAAGCGCTTGTCGAGGCCGCGGACGTCGATGGCGGCGTTCATCGGCGCTTCAGCCCGGCGCTCGTCGCGGCGACGTCCATCGGCTGGCCCGGCACCAGCGCGGCAGGGTCGGACGGCCGCGCCTCGACCAGCCAGACGAGCTTCTGCCGCGCGTCCAGGCTGTAGATGATGGGCGGGGTGTACTCGGGCCGCGTCGCGACGAAGTCGACGGTCGCGCTCATGCCCGCGGGGCAGCCGTCGCACGCGATCGCCACCTGGCGGCCGGGCCCGTAGCCGTGGACCAGCGCCTCGGGGACATAGAACCGCACCTTCACCTCGCCGTCGGGCACGAGCGTGACGACGGGCGCATTCGCCGACACGCTCTCGCCGGCCTGGAACATCACGTCCTCGACGCGGCCGGCGCTCGGCGCCACCGGCGCGAGATCGGCCAGCTCGCGCCGGGCCGAGCGCAAGCCGGCCTGCGCCTGCGCGAGCTGCGCCTTGGCGACGAGGACGGCCGCCGCGGCGGTCTGGACGGCGGCCTGGGCGCCGGCACGCTTGTCGAGCGCCGCGCTGGCGGCCGCTTGCGCCTGCTCGATCTGCAACGCGGCGACGGCGCCGGCCTTCTCGCGCTGGGCCGCGAGCAAGCGGCGCAGTTCCGCGCCGGCGCGATCGGCGTCCGCCTGCGCGGCGCCCAGCTCGGATCGCGCGCGCAGCAGCGCCGCCTCCTGCTGCGCCACCGCCGCCTGGCTCGCGGCGATCTGGGCGCCGGCCTGGTCCGCCTGCGCGGCCCGGATCGTCGGGTCGACGTCGAACAAGGCCTGGCCGGGCGTGACGCGCTCGCCCCGGCGGACGGCGACGCGCGTCACGGTCCCGCCGACCGGCGAGGACATCGTCACGTCGTCGCTCACGACGTAGCCGGTGAAGGCCTCGCGCGCCGGGCGCTCGTGCGAGCGCATCAGCAGCCATCCGCCGCCGGCGGCCATGACGGTCGCGCCGACCGCGACGGGAATCCAGGTCCGTCGACGCCGGACGGCCTCCGTCTTCTTCTCATCGGTCACGGGAGTCCTCCTGTTCCTCGGGGTAGCGGCGCGCGTCCCAGCCCCCGCCCAACGCCTTGTAGAGCGCGACCACGTCCTGCTCGGACGCGGCCTGCGACTGCAGTGCCGCGTCCTCCGCCGCCTGCAGGCCCTGGCGCGCCGACAGCATCGCGGATGCGGCGACGAGCCCCTGCCGATAGCCGACGCCGGCGGAGTCGGCCGCCTCCCGCGCGGCACGTGCCGCTTCGCGCAAGTCGCCTTCACGGCGACGGTCGGCCTCGAGGCGCGTCAGCGCGTCCTCCACATCTCGCAGCGCATGCAGGACGACCGCGCGATAGGCGAGCGCCGCTTCGTCGGCCTGGGCCTGGCGGAGGCCGACCGTGGCGTGCAGTCGATCGCGACCGAGCAGCGGGAAGGCGACCTTGCCCGCCAGGCTTCCCTGGCGGCTGTCGGCGTCCACCAGGCTCGAGAGCGAGCGCGAGGCCAGCTGCAACGCGCCGGTGAGGGAGATGTGCGGATAGAGATCGGCCTTCGCGACGCCGACATCGGCGGCCGTCGCCGCGGCCTGGCGCTGCGCGGCGCGAATGTCGGGGCGCCGCTCGAGCAGTTCGGACGGCAGGCCGGGCGGCACGTCCACGCGGGCGGGCGGGCGGTCGTCGGACGGTGGCAGCTCGCCCGCGAGCGCGCGCGGCGCGAGTCCCAGCAGCGACGCCAGCGCATGCAGGCCGGCCTCGGCCTGGGCCTGCAGATCCTCGCGCTGGGCCGATGCCTGCTGGACGGATTGCCGCTGGCGCAGCACCTCGCCGTCATCCGCGAGGCCGTGCCGCTGGCGCACCTGCGCGACGTCGAGAAGCTCGCGTCGCGTCGCCAGCGCCTGGTCGGCGAGCGCCAGCCGGCGCCGCAGGCTGCGGGTCTGCAGCCACGTGTTGGCGACTTCCGCGGCCAGCACGACCTCGGCGTCGCGCCGCGACCAGAGCGCCGCATCGGCGCGCGCCCGGGCGGCCTCGTCGGCGTGCGCATCGCCGCCGAACAGGTCGAGCTCCCAGGAGGCGTCGAAGCCGGCCTGGTAGGTCCGGATCGTCTCGCCGGGCAGGCCCAGCCCGCCGCCCGATCCGGAGGAGCCTGAGAACAGGTTCGCCAGCGAGGAGGGCAGCGCGTTCCTGCTCAGGTGGTTGGCGGCCGCGCTGGTCGACGCGTTCGCCTGCGGCCCCTGCCCCCCGTGCACGATGCGCTGCTGCAGGCGCGCCTCGCGCACCCGCAGCGCGGCCTGGCGGACGTCGAGGTTCGCGGCGAGCGCGCGCGACACCAGCGACGTGAGCACGGGATCGTCGAAGGCCGTCCACCAGGCGGCGAGCTCGCCCGCCGGCGCCGCCGCGCGGTCACCCCCGAATGCGGCCGGAACGCCAGCCTGCGCGGCCGTTCGCGGGCCGGCGTCCGGCGTGGCGCAACCCGACAGGGCCGCCGCCGCGGCGAGCGACAGGATGGCGAACACTCTCATGGGGCCGGATGGTGTATCTTATTGACCCGTGGGTCAATAGCAACCCGGAAAAACGAAGCGGCGATGACCAAGACTCGATCGACAGCCCCGCCCCGGCGGGAACGGCGCAAGCAGGACCGGCCCGCGGAGATCGTTGCCGCCGCGCTCCAGGTGTTCGCGGACAAGGGCTTCGGCGCCGCCAAGATCATCGACGTCGCCCAGCTCGCGGGCGTGTCCAAGGCGACCGTGTTCGTCTACTTCCCGACCAAGGAAGACCTCTTTCGCGCCGTCGCGCGGACCGTGGTCAGCGTCAACTTCGAGCGCCTTCGCACGACGGAAGCCGCACCGGCGATGCCGCTGGCGACCTTCGTGCCCCTGCTGCTGCAACAGGCCGCCACGCTCGGCGAGAGCCGCATCGGGTCGATCGCGCGGATGCTGATCGGCGAGTCACGCAGCTTCCCCGACCTGGCCAAGGTCTGGCACGACGAGGTCGTCGCCGTGATGCTGGGCATCCTGACGTCGACGGTCGCGCGCGCGCAGGCGCGGGGCGAAGTGCGTGCCGGCGATCCGCGGCTCATCGCGTTCTCGATCTTCGGCCCGATGATGGCCGGCGTCCTCTTTCGCGAGGTGTTCGGGAACTCCGAGGCGGAGCTGCCCGACCTGCGGGCGCTGGCCAGGCAGCACTCGGAGATCGTGCTGGCGGGCCTGTCGACCGGCGCCGATGCATGAACCGGGGCCTCATCCAAGGCCACTGCGCAAGCCCTTGCCGGCTCCTGGCCCGATGCGTCGATGCGTCGATGCGGCCAGCGGGAACAAGCCTGGCGTCAAGTCACCGGAGCGGGCTCACCACTGGGTCGTCCATCCCTCCGAAGGCCCGACGGCGGCGCCCGCGCGCTCTGCGCAAGCCAGATAGCGTCGGCCGGCGTCGGTCAGCAGGACGTCGTGATCGCCGCGCACCTCGACGAGCCTGAACGTGCGAAGAAACGCGAGCTCGCTGAGCAGGTTCGGGACGAACGGCGCCCCCGACAGTTCGATGTCCTCCCGCAGCCGGCGAAGAATCTCCAACTGTGCTCTTGTCAACGCATCCGCCATACGACCCTCTTGTCTGCCCGAGAACGGTTGGCCTGAAGTGAAGGCTCTTCGTTTCCTCGGCGTCCACCGAGGCCGCCGGAGGTTACACCGGCTGGTCACGCACGAGCGCCCGGTATTCCACGGACCGCGGACGCCAGGCGCCGTCGGCGTCAACTCGACAGTGCTCCGTCGCGACCGCGCGGGAAGTCATCGGCAAGTTCTGCCGTTCGGGTGCGGCAGCCCGCCCGCCCCGGCCCACAGGTTCGGTGGATAACCCTGTGGGAAATCTCGCCCGACTCGCCCGCGCGCGAACAATCCTCGGCGTGCGGGACGGAATGCCCGCTTTTCAGGCATTGACGAGGACCTGCGGGCGCGCCACTTGCTCTGCGGGCCCACCGCTTGTCCAACACGATCCTCATGCCCGCCGAGCTGCGAATTCTCGTCATCGACGACGAGATCGATTCCGCCACGTCCCTGACGACGATCCTGCAATCCCTGGGGCACCGGACCACCTGCGCTTTCGGCGGCGAGATGGGCACGCGCATCGCGCAACTGTTTCGACCGCATCTGGTCTTCATCGACCTGGCGATGCCCGGAAGCGGCGGCTGCGAGGTGCTTTCGGAGATCCGGCGGGCGCTGGCGCCCGAGGACGAACCGATGTTCATTTGCCTGACGGGCGATTCGAGCGAAGAAGCCGAAGCCCGCTGTCGAGAGGCAGGCTTTCATCGCTTCGTTCGAAAGCCGATGCCGGCCCAGGACCTGCTCGAGATCCTCGCGGAAGCGACGGACCGCGCGACCCGCGATGCCGACGGGCTGCACGCTGCGCACGTCGTCCGCGGCATCGAGCGACCCGCGCCTCCGCAACCGGCTTGACCGGGCAGTCGAGCTCTTGCGCAACGACGTCCGCCGGCAGCCGCCCGATCACTCTCTCGAGAGGACGCGCCGCACCCTGGCCGCTGGACTACCTGCTTCCCTTCGCAGGGGGCCGCTCGGCGTCGCCAGAGGAGTTCTTCAGCCCTTCGACAAGGGCGCCCAGGGCTGAATCCAGCGGCGTCGGCCCCACCTTCGCCGGCAGGAGAAGCCCTTCGATCGACAGCATGGTCATGCCGTGGACAAGGCCCCAGCAGGCTGCCGCCTGGCCTTCGATCGGTCGCTCGCGAACGCTCCCTGCCGCCTGGCCGCGATGCAGAAGGCCGAGGACCACCTCGAAGACCGCCATCGCGCGCTCATCGAGATGCAGGCCTGCCGCCTTCCCTTCTTCCGCGCTGAACATCAGGCGGTAGAGCGCCGGGTTGTCCACTCCGAACGCGACGTAGGCGCGGGAGACGCAGGCGAGTTCCTCGAACAGCGTGGCAGGCGCCGCGGCCTGCGCCGCCCCCAGCGATTCGCGCAGCCGGTCGAAGCCGATCATCGCCAGTTCGACGAGCAGCGCAGCCTTGTCGGGGAAGTGCTTGTAGGGGGCCCCGTGGCTCACGCCTGCCCGGCGGGCGACCTCCCGCAGCGTGAACTGCCAGTTCCTTTCCTCACGAAGCATGGCCAGCGCCGTCTCGATGACGACACGGCGAAGGTCGCCATGGTGGTAGGGGCGGCTGGATGAGTCCTGCATGGGGCTTGGATGCTTTGCGGGAAAGATGTTGACAGTGACTACTTTAACGCTTATGGTCAGGCCTCCAAAGTTTCTACTGTCTACATCGGAGCGGCCATGGACGCCATTTCAACGACTCGCGACGTCGATCGCCTGGGTGGGCTGCTGGCCACCCAGCGCGCCGCCTTCCTGCGTGAAGGAGCGCCTTCGCTGGCACGCCGACGCGCCGAGCTGGCCCGGTTCCGGGCCACGATCGTCCGGCACCGCAAGGACATCGAAGACGCGATCAATGCCGACTTCGGGCATCGATCGAGGCACGAAACGGCGATCATGGAGGTGGGAGGGGTCGCCGAGGGCACGAAGTACCTGCTCCGGAACCTGCGCAGGTTCATGGCGCCGACCCGCCGCCACGTTGCGCTGCACATGCGGGCGGGCAGCGCGCGCATCGAATACCAGCCGCTCGGCGTCGTCGGCGTCATGTCACCCTGGAACTATCCGGTGAACCTCGCGCTGATGCCCGCCATCACGGCGATTGCCGCCGGGAACCGGGTGATGCTGAAGCCTTCGGAGTTCACGCCAGCCACCAACGCGCTGATCGCGAAGATGCTGGGAGGGATCTTTTCCGAAGAACAGTTCGCCGTGGTGACCGGCGATTCGGACGTCGGGGCGGCGTTCTCCGCCTTGCCGTTCGACCATCTCGTGTTCACCGGCAGCACCGCGGTGGGCAGATCGGTGATGAAGGCCGCCAGCGACAACCTCGTGCCCGTCACCCTCGAATTGGGAGGCAAGTCGCCGACCATCGTCGCGAAGGGCCAGGCCCTGGACCGGCCGGCAGCGGCGATCGCTTTCGGCAAGTTGCTCAGTGCGGGCCAGACCTGCATCGCGCCTGACTACGCGGTGGTCCACCATGACGACATTGACGCGTTCGTCGCGGCGTACGACCGGAAGGTGGCGGCCTTCTATGCCGACGGGCCGACGAGCGAGCACTACACATCGATCTTCAACGCGCGGCATCGAGCCCGTCTGCAGGGCCTGCTCGACGATGCGCGCTCGAAGGGGGCGCGGGTCATCGAGGTCGGCAATCGACCCGGCGACGCGTCTCGGCGTCCCAACACGATGGCCCCGATGGTGGTGCTGGGTGTCACCGACGCGATGCGCATCGCCCACGAGGAAATCTTCGGCCCGATTCTGCCGATCCTTGCCTACGGCGACATCGACGATGCGATCGCCCTCGTGAATGCGCGGCCTCGTCCGCTCGCGCTCTACTATTTCGGCCCCGATGATCGAGACAGACGCAAGGTGCTGGCCCGGACGACCTCGGGCAACGTCACCATCAACGGGACCCTCCTGCACATCGCCCAGGACGACCTGCCCTTCGGCGGCGTCGGACCGAGCGGCATGGGCGCCTACCACGGCATCGAGGGCTTCCGGACCTTCAGTCATGCGAAGGGCATCTACGTGCAGGGACGTTGGAACCTCGCCAGCCTGCTGCACGCCCCTTTCAAGCCACCGATCGACACCATTCTCGATGTCATCCTTCGATGATCGGAACCGGGGAGTACCGACACATGCTCGCTGACACGTCATTGCCGCTGCGCGGCGCCTGCCAATGCGGCGCCTGCTCGTTCGAGGTGCAGGCGTCCCTCAAGGCCAGGTTCCGCTGCCACTGCCTGATCTGCCAGGCCTTCAACGACAAGCCGTTCGCCGATGTGGTCGTCGCGCGCGCGAGGCATGTCGTGCTGAAGAACGCGGGCAACATCTCGTTCAGGAAGTACCGCCCGCCACCGAACTTCAACCGCGGCCTCTGCCGCGCTTGCGGCAAGCCGGTCGTGGAGGTGGCGGGCATCGGACCGTTCAAGGTGATGTTCATCCCCGCCAGCAACTTCGAGGCCGACGCTCGTCTTACACCGCCCCGATTCGATATCTTCTATCACCGTCGCGTGCAGGACATGCCCGACAGCCTGCCCAGATACAGCGGCTATCTCGCGAGCGAGCTGGCCGTTGGCAGATTGATCATGGGCGGGTTGTGAGTCGCTGGCGATTCAATCGTGGTTCGAGAGCGGTTTCGAAAGCCGAGCCAGTGCGCCGATGGCCCGAATTGCTGCCTTGCGGCGCCGGGTTCGACAGGCAGGCGTTCGACACGAGGCGCCCTCTGCCGGTCGACGAGGCTGGCACGACGTCGGCAAAGCAGCTCGATTCGCCGTCCGCCCGGCGGCTCGCGATGTCCGCAATCGCCGTGTCAGGCCGACGCGTCGTCCGGGCCGACTGCATGACGGCGCGAGATCCATCGCCGGCCCGCGCGGAATCGACGTGCGATCCCGTCCGCGCCGGGGGGGCGGTCCAGCCACGCCGTCAAGCCCAGCGCGCTGAGCGCCAGTGCCGCAGATACCACGGGCAACCACGCCACCGCCATGCCCTGCCGCAGCGCCTCGCCACCCAGCCAGGCGGCGCCTGCGTTGCCGAGATTGAATGCGGCGATGTTCATCGTCGAGGCGAGTGCCGGGGAATCGGACGCCTCGCCGAGCACGCGGCTCTGCAGGCCAGGAGCGGTCGCGAAGGCGGCTGCGCCCCACAGCAGCAGGCAGGCGACGACGAGCGGCCGGGAATGCAGCACGAGATGCAGCGCGATCTCGGCGGCCGCCAGCGTCGCGAGGATGGCGGGCATCGAGCCCGCCGGCCATCGGTCGGCCGCCCAGCCGCCAACCAGGTTGCCCAGCGTCAGCCCGAGGCCGAAGAGCAGCAGGAGTCCATTGACCTGCGCTGGGGTGAAGCCGCTGGCCGACTGCAGCAGCGGCGACAGGAAGGTCAGGGTCGCGAAGATGCCCCCGAAGCCCAGCGCGGTCAGCGCCAGCGCGCCCACCAGCCGCGGCCGCCGCAGCAGGTCCCATCCCGTCCCGCCGTCCGGCGCCTTCTGCGACGGCAACGATCGCGGCACCAACGTCGACAACGCGCACAGCGCGAGTACGCCCAGTCCCGTGACGGACCAGAAGGTGGCGCGCCACCCCGCGTGCTGCCCGATCCAGGTCCCGGCCGGCACGCCCAACACGTTGGCCAGCGTGAGTCCGCTGAACATCAGTGCGATCGCCGCCGACCGTCGGTGCACGGGCACCAGCGAGGCTGCCACGGTCGCGCCCAGGCCGAAGAACGCACCGTGCGTCAGCGACGCGACGATGCGCCCGGCCATCAGCCACCCATAGCCGGGCGCCATCGCGCACAGGGCGTTGCCGACGATGAACAGCAGCATCAGGCCGGTCAACGCCTTGTACGGCGATACCCTGGCCGTGAGCGCCGCCAGCGGCGGCGCGCCGAGAGCCACTCCCAGCGCGTAGCCGGTGACCAGCAACCCGGCCTGGGGCAGGCTGGTGCCGGTGTCCGCCGCGACGGAAGGCAGCAGGCCGACGATGACGAATTCCGTCGTGCCGATCGCGAATGCCGACAGCGCCAGCGCGAGGAGCGGCAACGGCGAGGCGGCGCTCGCGGGTGCGGCGTCCGGCAAACGGCGGCTCATGGCTGCACCTGCGTCGAGGCCGTGGCGCCCAGGAGTGTGCGGATGTCGATCGATTCGGCCATGCGCCGGTAACCCGCATCGCCGGGATGCAGGTGGTCGCCGGAGTCCAGCGCGGGATCGAGCCGCGCGGGATCGGCGGGGTCGCGCAGCACGCGATCGAAGTCGGCGATGCCGTCGAAGACACCCGCACGGCGAATCCAGTCGTTCAGCGCCTGGCGCGTCGCATCCTTGTCGGCGCTGTAGTGGCCTTCCAGCGGCGTTCCCTGCAACGCCTGCTTGAACGGCGGCACGGTGCCCACCAGCACGCGCACGTCGCGCGCATGCGCTTGCGCGGCGAGCTGCCGGAAGGCGCTCGTCAACTCCGCCAGCGTCACCGGCGCTTCGACGGGCGCGAACGGGCTGCCCGGAAAGCCGATGTCGTTGGTGCCCAGCAGCACGACGACCGCGCGGACGCCGGGCCGGCCCAGGACGTCGCGATCGAGTCGTGCCAGCGCGCCGTCGCCCCAGCCGCCGCGCAGCAGCCGATTGCCGGCGATGCCGGCGTTGAGCACGGCGACACCGTGCGGTGCGAGCCGCCGCGCCAGGTGGTCCGGCCATCGCTGGTCGCGGCCCATGCTGGAGCCGTTGCCGTCGGTGATGGAGTCACCGATGACCACCACCGACATGGGAGGGTGGGCGGAAGCGACCCACAGCTCGGAGACGAAGGCGCGGGCCGTGCCGGTCTCCAGCGGATCCCTGTCACGGCGGCCCACGGTGTTGCCGTGCCACAGCAGCGTGCTTTCCTGTGCGTCCCAGTGGAAGCCGGCGAGCTTCGCGGTCCGTGGCAGGTAGACGTCCACGTCCAGCCTGTCGCCGGCGCGGGTAGGCAGGTCGACCGCGTCGCTGACGACCTTCGCGCCGGGCGGGACGACGATGTCGTCTCGACCCTGGAAGCGGACGGGCGCCGCCTGGCCGTCGCCACGTGCGACGCGCACCGCGATCGCGCCCAGCATCAGCGGCGCCGTTCCGTATTCGTTGCTGAAGACGAGGCGCAGGCGCGGGCCACCCAGGCTCGTGCGAACGACCTGTCGCAAGGTGGCGTCGTGGAACTCGACGGGCAGGCCCATCGGAAGCACGGCGTGGTCTGCGAACAGGGGTTGGGCAGGCGAGATCCAGGTCGGCTGCCAATGAACGGGGGCCGGGGCCGCCGCAGCGGCGCTCGCGACGAGCATGGCCGTCAGCGAGGCTGCAAGGAGAGGGCGATGCGTTTTCATGGCTCCACTCTCGTCAATTCCATCCGCATTGGGAAGACGGCAAAATGGAAGCCAAACCATTCGAAAATGGAATGACATGGACCGGCTTCGCGCCATGAACGCCTTCGTGCGGACCGCCGATCTGGGCGGCCTGTCGGCGGCGGCACGATCGCTCTCGACCACGCAGTCCACCGTCAGCAAGCTGGTGGCCTCGCTCGAGTCGTCCCTCGGCGTGCGGCTGCTGGAGCGCGGGCCGGCGCGCGTCGTGCTCACCGACGAAGGACTGCGCTTTCTCGAGAGCGCGCGGCGCCTGCTCGAGGACTACGAGGAGGCGGTCGCGGACCTCGACGAACGCACCGTCCGGCCGAGCGGCCGGGTGCGCATCTCGGCGCCGATGGCGCTCGGCGAGCTGAAGCTCCATCCGCTGATGCTGCG
>JAEKKH010000367.1 GCA_019510465.1 Burkholderiales bacterium | reverse complement strand
CGCCGTCGATGGCGTCCCACAGCTTGAGCATGTAGTTCAGGTCCCACTGCAGCTCGGGCGCGCTGCGGCCGATGCCGGCGGTGCGCGCGATCAGGCTCATGCCCTTCGGGTACTCGAGCTGGTCGAGGTTCTCCTTGAGCTCCTCGCGGTCCTCGCCCTCGATGCGACGGCTCACGCCGCCGCCGCGCGGGTTGTTGGGCATCAGCACCAGGTAGCGGCCGGCCAGCGAGACGAACGTCGTCAGCGCCGCGCCCTTGTTGCCGCGCTCTTCCTTCTCGACCTGCACCAGCAGTTCCTGGCCGTCCTTGATGGCGTCCTGGATGCGGGCGGACTTGATGTCGACGCCGTCGCGGAAATACTGGCGCGAGATTTCCTTGAACGGCAGGAAACCGTGGCGATCCTCGCCGTAGTCGACGAAGCACGCCTCGAGCGACGGCTCGACGCGGGTCACGACCGCCTTGTAGATATTGCCCTTGCGCTGTTCGCGCCCTTCGATCTCGTTCTCGAAATCGAGCAGCTTCTGCCCGTCGACGATCGCCAGCCGGCGTTCTTCCGGCTGGGTCGCATTGATCAGCATGCGTTTCACGTGCACTCCTTCATCGCCTTCGCGCGGCCGCTGGCCGCGACGAGGCTGTCGCCTCACTGCGCGTCGCCGGGGCCGTGGTGGGAATGGCCCTGGGATCGCGCTAACGATGCACGAGAAACGAACGGGGAACCGATGGAAGGAACCGCCCTGGACTGCGCCGCCATGCCCCGGTCAGGAAGCGGATGGCGACGCGGCGTTGGCGCTCGGGTGCCTCAGGCCATGCGTCGCGCCGCGAGGGCTGTTTCCCGGGAAGCACCTGCGGCCACGGCCGCGGCCGCTCCTGCAGATCCGCGCGCCCGAACTGCCCGGGTCAGCGGCGACGGCAGGGCGGTGGCGCCGGCGCGGCGCGTTGGTGCGCCGGGCAGCGGCCAGGGCCGTGCATCGCCCGCGAAGCGGGACTGGGTCGGATGGGGGTGGGAAACGAACGCCATGCGTTTGCGAATGCAAAGGATCTGGCACCGGCCGCCAGCTGCGATTTCCCGCTGGGGAAAAAGCGTCTGACGACCTTGGGAAACCTTTATCTCCAGACCTGCAACCAAGGCAGGTCGGTTCTTGTGTCGTTGCTCTTCCGCGTCTTTGCATTCGACCGCCGGGCCACTTCGTGGTCACCGGCCTGCCGGGGCGCCGAGCGCGTCGCATCACCTGTTTTGCCGCGTTTCTTTCGATATTCGGCGCCACGTCCGCACACCCTTGTTGTCGAGTTTGAAAGTCCGCCGCAGGATCCCGTTCGGGGATTGCCCGGGTAAACTCTCGAAAATCAATAACTTATGGCGCAAACGTGGTTCGGCCGATTATAGAGGGGAAACGCCAGCCGGCCCAAACCGCCGCCCGGAGCGCTCCCGAGACGAAGGCGGCGGCAGGCCGCCAGGCCGCTCCCGCCGCCGCCGCCGCCAAGCCGCGCCAGCGACCGGCCGCGCCCGCCGCCCGGCCCGCGCGCGCCGCGCCCGCCCCCGCGCAACCCGCGGCGGCGCCGGCGGTGCGCAACGTCGTCGTGGACGCCGAATTCGAGGGCCAGCGCCTGGACAACTTCCTGCTGCGCGAGCTCAAGGGCGTCCCCAAGACGCACGTCTACCGGATCATCCGCTCCGGCGAGGTGCGCGTGAACAAGGGCCGCGCCTCGGCCGACACCAAGCTCGCCGCCGGCGACGTCGTGCGCGTGCCGCCGGTGCGCCAGGCCGCGCCCGCGGCGCCGGCCGAGGCCGCGCCGCCGCGCGAGTTCCCGATCCTGTTCGAGGACGAGTTCCTGCTCGCCATCGACAAGCCGGCCGGCACCGCGGTGCATGGCGGCTCGGGCGTCAGCTTCGGCGTGATCGAGCAGCTGCGCCGGGCGCGGCCGCAGCAGAAGACCCTGGAGCTCGTCCATCGGCTCGACCGCGAGACCTCCGGCATCCTGCTGCTGGCCAAGAAGCGCAGCGCGCTGGTGGCGCTGCAGGACCAGTTCCGCGCCCGCGAGACGGGCAAGACCTACGCCGCGCTGGTGGTGGGCCGCTGGCCGGCGAAGCTCAAGGTGATCGACGTCGCGCTGCACAAGACCGAGGACGCGGCCGGCGAGCGCCG
>JAEKKH010000319.1 GCA_019510465.1 Burkholderiales bacterium | reverse complement strand
TCGACCTGGTCGTGCGTGACGTAGACCATGGTCGCGGCCAGCTCGCGGTGCAGGCGCGCGAGCTCGATGCGCGTCTTCACGCGCAGCGCGGCGTCGAGGTTGGACAGCGGCTCGTCGAACAGGAACAGCCTGGGCTGGCGCACGATGGCGCGGCCGATGGCCACGCGCTGGCGCTGGCCGCCGGAGAGCTCGCGCGGCCGGCGATCGAGCAGGTGATCGATGTGCAGCGCCTTGGCCGCGGCGAGGATGCGCGCCTCGCGGTCGGCGCGCGAGGCGCCCGCGATCTGCAGGCCGAAGGCCATGTTGCCGCGCACGGTCATGTGCGGGTACAGCGCGTAGCTCTGGAACACCATGGCGATGCCGCGGCGCGCGGGCGGCAGCTCGTTGACGACCTGGCCGTCGATGCGCAGCTCGCCGCCGCTGATCGGCTCGAGCCCGCAGATCATGCGCAGCAGCGTGGACTTGCCGCAGCCGCTGGGGCCCACCAGCACCACCAGCTCGCCGTCGGCGATCTCGAGGTCGATGTCGTGCAGCACGCGGTTGCCGCCGTAGCTCTTGGAGATGCTGGAGAGTCGGACCGTGGACATGGGAGGCCTACTTGACGGCGCCCGCGGTGATGCCGCGGATCAGCTGGCGCGAGAACACCGCGTACAGCACGAGGATGGGCAGCACGGCCAGCGACAGCGCGGCCAGCACGGCGTTCCAGTCGGTGGCGAACTGGCCGACGAACTGCTGCACGCCGAGGGTGATCGTCTGCGTCTGCTCCGACGGCGCGAGGATCAGCGGGAACCACAGGTCGTTCCAGATCGGCACCATCGTGAACACCGCCACCGTCGCGACCGCGGGGCGGATCAGCGGCAGCACCACCTGGAAGAAGATGCGGAATTCGCCGACGCCGTCGCAGCGCGCGGCGTCCTTGAGCTCCTGCGGCACCTGCGCGACGAACTCCGACAGGATCATCACCGCCAGCGGCAGCCCCTGCGCGATGTAGACCAGCACCAGCGCGGTGAGCGTGTTGACGAGGTCGAGCGCCACCATCTCCTGCAGGATCGCCACCGAGCCGAGGCGGATCGGCACCATGATGCCGAACGCGAGGAACAGCGCGAGCAGCCGGTTGCCGGGGAACCGGTACTCGGTCAGCGCCCAGGCGGCCATCGCCCCCAGCAGCAGGATCAGCACCAGCGAGACCCCGGTGACGACGAAGCTGTTCCAGAACATGCGGCCCATCGCGGCGTCGCCCAGCACGCGGGCGTAGCCGGCCAGGCTCAGCGTGTCATGCGTGGGCAGGCCGAGCGGCGCGTCGAAGATGCCCGCGCGCGTCTTGAACGAATTCAGGATCACCAGCAGGATCGGCCCCAGCACCAGCAGGCAGTAGCCGCCGAGCGTCAGGTGCACGAGCGCGGCGCGGCCGAGGCCACCGGCGCGCTGGATGGGAGAGCCGGCCGCCGTCATCCCGCCACCCGCTGCAGCCGCCGCTGGATCACGAGGAAATACAGCCCCACGCCGGCCAGGATCACGAGGAACATCAGCGTGGCCAGCGCCGCGCCCATCGTGGCGCTGCCGACTTCCGACTGGTAGCCGAAGAACGTGCGGTAGAACAGCGTGCCCAGCAGGTCGGACGCGAAGTTCGGCCCGGCCAGCGCGCCCTTGACGGCATAGACGAGGTCGAACGCGTTGAAGTTGCCGACGAAGGTGAGGATGTTGACCAGGCCCAGCGTCGGCAGGATCAGCGGCAGGCGGATGCGCCAGAAGATCCGCCACGGCCCGGCGCCCTCCACCTGCGCGGCCTCGACCACCTCCTCGGGGATGGCGATCAGGGCCGCGTAGATCAGCATCAGCGGCACGCCCACGAACTGCCACACCGAGATCAGCGCGATGGTGGGCAGCACGCTCTCCTCCTGGCCCAGCCAGGGCGCGAAATGGTCGCCGAGACCCACGAAGCTCATCAGCTTCTCGCTGACGCCCCACAGCGGCGACAGGATCAGCTGCCACGCGAAGCCGATGATCACCACCGACAGCAGCGTCGGCAGGAACAGCACCGTGCGATACGCCGCCGCGCCGCGCACGCCGCGCAGCGACAGCAGCGCCGCGAGCAGCAGCGCCACCGGGTTCTGCACCAGCGTGTGGATCGCGAAGAACTCGATGTTGTTGACCATCGCGTTGCGGAACGCGCCCCACCAGTGCTCGTCGAACAGCAGCTTGCGGAAGTTCCCGAGGCCGGCGAAGGTGACGTGGCCGGTGTCGCCGGTGGCATACAGGCCCAGGCGCAACGTGGCCAGCAGCGGCCACGCGCTGAACGCCGTGTAGACGATCAGCGCGGGCGCCAGGAAGACGGCCGCGTGCCAGCTGGCCTTCTGCTTCATGCGCGGCCCCGGGCAACGCAGGGCGAAGTGGCGCCCGCGGCGGCAAGCGCGCGACCGCGCCGCAGGCCGGTGGGGGCGGTCATTTCGCGGGGTGGTACCACTTGGCGAAGCCGCCCTGGATGCGCTCGGCCGCCTGCTGCGGCGTCATCTTGCCGTTGAGCACCTGCGAGTTCACGTTCCACAGCTCGTTCTCCATGCTGGGCTCGCCGCGGCTCATGATCTGCGCGTTCAGGCGGATCGTCGACTTGCAGCGCGCGCGCCAGCCCACCATCTCCTGCGCCACCGGGTTCTGCACCTGGACCGGGAACTTCGACAGCGAGAAGAAGCCCGTGACCTTGTTCGTGTACAGGTCGGCGAATTCCCGGGACGCGATCCAGTCGAGGAACACCTTGGCATCGCCCTTGTTCTTGCTGGCGGTGTTGATGCCCATGCCGATGTCCGTGTGGTCGGAGATGTAGCAGGCGTCGCCGGCCTTGCGCACCGGCGGCGGGAAGGCGCCGAAGTCGACGCCGCCCTGCTGCTGGTAGAACGCGATGTCCCACGAACCGGCGGGCACGATCGCGGCCTTGCCGGACGCGAACAGCGTCTGCGTGTCGCCGTACTTCTGCGCCTGGTAGCCCTTGGCCAGGTACGGCGGGTACTTGGCCATCGTCTGCCACACGTCCACGAACTGCGGGTCGGTGAACCTGGCCTTGCCGGCGATCAGCGCCTTGCGGCCCTCCTCGCCCTTCCAGTAGTTGGGCCCGATGCCGGTGAAGACCACCTGGCTGGTGTCCCACTGGTCGGCGGTGCCGAGGTCGAGCGGCACATACTTGCCGCCGGCCTTGATCTTGTCGAGGTCGGCGAAGAAGTCGGCCTCGGTGGCGGGCGGCTTGAGGCCCAGCTCGCCAAAGATCTTCCTGTTGTAGAAGAAGCCGTGGATCACCGAGGCCATCGGCACGCAGTACGTGTCCTTGCCGTCGTCGGTCTGCCAGGCGACCTTGGCCGAGTCGGGGAAGTTGTCCAGCGCGGGGTTGCCGTTGAGCTTCTCGAGATGGCCCTTCCGGTACAGGTCCAGCGAGACGTCGAACGGACGGCAGGTGATGAGGTCGCCCGCGCTGCCCGAGGCCAGGCGCGCGGCGACGACCGAGTTGTATTCCGGCGGCGCGGTCGCCACGAACTTGACGGTGATCCCCGGGTGGCTCTTCGCGAACGCGGGTAGCAGCACGGTGTCCCACAGCTGCTTGTCGTCGGTGCGCCAGCTCTCGATGGAGAGCGTGCCGGCCAGCGCGGGGGCGGCGCAGGCCAGCGCGGCGGCGGCCAGGATGGTGGTGCGGAGCAGCGTGTTCATCGGTCGGTTCCTTGGAGGGGTCAGGTCTTGAATCGTGCAGTCCGCCTGTCGACGTGGTGCGGTGACGAGGCGGGCGCAAGTTAGCATCGGTCGCCGCGTAACGCGAGCCCGCGCCGCACGCCGGCGCATGGCGCGCAAGTGCTTGATCCGCAAGGTGGTTTCCAGCATTGCCAGCCAGGGCGGCTTACGCATCATTACGTCCACGCTCACCGTCACCGCACAGGCCGCATGCGACATCCCGCGCCGGGCTTACAAAACATTGCAAAGCGCAGGCTTTCGACAGCCGCGCGCCGGCCCGAACGCGCCGGCGCGGCGTTGATACTGGGCGCTCTCCTGGCCCTTCGCATGATTCCGAGCGCGCACGCCGAAGCCCTGAACGTCCTGCACTGGTGGACGTCCGACAGCGAGCGCCAGGCCGCCGACCGCCTGGTGCGGCAGCTCGCCGCGCAAGGCGTCGAATGGCACGACGACGCGATCCCGGGCGGCGGCGGCGGTGCCGCGATCAAGGTGCTGACGGGCCGCGTGCTCGCCGGCGAGCCGCCGGACGTCGCGCAGGTGATCGGACGCACGCTCACCGACTGGGCCGGCCTGGGCCTCGTGCGCCCGCTGGACGACGTCGCGCAGCGCGGGCACTGGCGCCAGGTGATGTTCCCGGTGGTGCTGGAGACGGTCAGCCGCGGCGGCCACGTGATGGCGGCACCGCTGGGCGTGCATCGCATCAACACGCTGCTGGTCAACCACCACGTGCTCGAACAGCTGCGCCTGAAGCCGCCGCGCACGTGGGCCGAGATGGAGGCCGCGGCCAAGGTCATGCGCGCGCACCACGTCACGCCGCTCGCGTGGAGCGACGAGCCGTGGCAGGTCGCCACCGTGTTCGAGACCGTGCTGCTCGCAGAGGGCGGGCCGAGGCTCTACGCGGAGCTGGCGTCGACGACCGGCTGGTCGTCATGGCAGGACGCGCGCGTCGTCGCCGCCTTGAAGCGCCTGCGCTGGCTGCGCGATCTCGACGACGAACCCACCACCGAGGAGCCGTGGACGTCGGCCACGCGCCGGCTGCAGTCGGGCGCGGCGGGCATGCTGATCATGGGCGACTGGGCGCGCGGCGAGCTGCAGGCCTGGGGCGAGCACGCGGGGCTGGACTTCGACTGCGTGGCGGTGCCGCAGACGGCCGGCATGCACCTGTACTCGATCGACACGCTCGCCATGCTGGTCGGGCGCAACGCGCACCGCGCGGAACAGGAACACATGGCCGACATCCTCGCCCAGCCCGCCACGCAGATGGCCTACAACCAGGCCAAGGGCTCGGTGCCGGTGCGCACCGACATCGACCCCGCGCAGCTCGACGCCTGCGCCCGCGATTCGTGGCAGACGCTCGCCCGCCCCGGCGCGCCGCTGCTGCCCAGCATCACGCACCGCATGGCGGCCGTCGAATCGGTGCGCGACGCGATCGGCGAGGTGCTGCACCGCTTCGTCCGGACGCCCGGCGTGACGCCGCAGCAGGCGCAGGCGCAGCTGCTGGCCATCGTGCGGGGAGCGGCGCCATGACCGCCATCGCCTCCGCTGCGCCACGCCGCAAGTCCATCCTGGCCGTCGACGACGACCAGAAGACGCGCCAGCTGCTCAAGCAATACCTCGAGAAGCAGCAGTACGTCGTGCACCTGGCGCACGACGGCGAGAGCTTCCGCGCCGAGTTCGACCGCTACCGCGACGAGCTGAGCCTGGTCATCCTCGACGTGATGCTGCCCGACACCGACGGCTTCGCGCTGTGCCGCCTCGTGCGCGAGCGCTCGGAGGTGCCCATCATCATGCTCACCGCCAGCTCGGACGACACCGAGCGCATCGTCGGCCTCGAGCTCGGCGCCGACGACTACATCGGCAAGCCCTACAACCCGCGCGAGCTGCTGGCGCGCATCAAGGCGATCCACCGCCGCTCGAAGACGGGCGACGCGGCGCCGCGCCGCTACATGCGCTTCGCCGGCTTCTGCCTGGACCGCCTCGAGCGCACGCTCAAGGATGCCGACGGCGAGATCGTCGCGCTGACCGGCATGGACTTCGACCTGCTGCGCCTGTTCGCGGAGCACGCCGGCGAGGTCCTCGATCGCGCGCGGCTGATGGAGCAGACGCGCGGCCGCGACCTCGGGCCGGCCGACCGCTCGCTCGACGTGCAGGTGAGCCGCCTGCGCCAGCGCCTGGCCGACGACGGCAAGCAGCCGGTGCTGATCAAGACCGTGCGCAACAGCGGCTACGTGTTCTCCGTCGAGGTGCAGTCCTCCCATGACTGAGCGACGGGCAGGCGGCTGGGCCGACCGGTTGTTGCCCGCCACGCTGCGCGGACGCATCCTGCTGATGATGGTGGCCGGGGTGCTGCTGAGCCAGCTGCTGGGCAGCGCGATCTGGACCTGGCAGCTGCGCGACACCGCCCGCCGCGACGCGCGCGACGCCGCGCACCAGACCGCCGTCAGCGCCGCGGCCGCCATCCGCTTCCTGCGCGACCTGCCCGGCCAGTACCGCCCGCTGCTGGTCGACCAGCTGCGCCAGATGGGCGGCACGCGCTTCTTCGTGGCCGTCAACCGGCAGCGCGTGCCGGTGGCGCCCATCGAGGACTCGCTGCTCGCGCGCACCGTCGTCGGCGAGGTGCGCCGCACGCTGCAGGTCGAACTCGCGCAGGGGGCGCAGGCCGACGTGGCGCTCGCCTGGCCAGAGACGCTGTCGGTCACCGGCGACGGCCGCCTGCTGCACGAGCTGCCGGACAACTGGGTCGTCGGCCCGATGCTGCTGCGTCCGCGCCGCGCGCCGGTGCTCGTGATCCAGGCCGACGTCGCCGCCGGCGGCAGCCTGCTGCTGGCCTCCACGCTGCCCGACCCGTACTTCCTGGACAGCGCCAACCCGCTCACGCGCGACCGCCTGCTGCTGCAGGGTGCGACCCTGCTGACGGTGCTGCTGCTGGTGCTGGCCGTCGCGCGCACGCTCACGCGACCCCTGCAGCGCATCGCCGACGCGGCCGCGGCGTTCGGCGGCGCGATGCACCCGAGCGCCGTGCCCGAGACCGGCACCATCGAGCTGCGCCGCACGGCGCGCGCCTTCAACGACATGCAGGCCCGCATCCAGCGCTTCGTGGAGGACCGCGAGCGCCTGTTCGCGAGCATCTCGCATGACCTGAAGACGCCCATCACGCGCCTGAAGCTGCGCACCGAGATGCTGGACGACGACGCGCTGCGCGCCGACTTCCACGAGGATCTCGACGAGCTCGACATGATGGTCAAGGGCGCACTGCAGAGCGTCAAGGACAGCGCGGTGCACGAGAACGTCGGCGACGTGCGCCTCGACCGCCTGCTCGAGCGGCTGACGCAGCCGGCGCTCGCGGCGGGCGCGCGCATCGCGATCGACGTCCCCGCGCTCAGCGTGCGCGCCAAGCCGCTGGCGCTCAAGCGCGCGCTCGGCAACCTCGTCGACAACGGCCTGCGCTACGGCGGCGACGAGCTCGAGATCGCCGCCGCGGCCGACGACGCGGGCGTCGTGCTGACGATCCGCGACCACGGCCCCGGCCTGCCGGCGAGCTCGCGCGAGGAGATCTTCGAGCCTTACGTGCGGCTCGCCCACGGCCGCGAGAAGAGTCGCGACGGCAGCGGGCTCGGCCTGGGCATCGCACGCGGCATCCTGCGCGAGCACGGCGGCGACGTGCGGCTGGACAACCACCCCGATGGCGGCCTGGTGGCCACCGTGCGCCTGCCCGCCGGCGCCGCGCCGGCCGCCTGAGCGCCGCGCCGCTTCGGATCTGGGGGGCCGGGCGCGCGGTCGCGATCCTGGGGATGGTGCGCCACGCGGGTCCTTTGATGATGAGCACGCCGCGCGGTTGCGGCATCTCGCGCCCGCGCGCCGGCATCGGAGGACTGTGACCATGGCCAAGAACATCGTGCTGTGCCTGGACGGGACCTGGGACGGCCCGGGCAACAAGGACCGCAGCGGCAACCTCACGCCCACCAACGTCCAGAAGCTGTTCGAGGCGCTCGCCGGTTCGGGGCCGCTGGGCCCGGACGACCAGGAGAAGGAGTTCGCGCAACCACCGGCCGGCGACGCGGTCAGCGGGCAGGCGGGCAAGTACATCCACGGCGTCGGCGTCGGCAGCAACCTGCTCGCCAAGGCGGTCGAGGGCGCGGTGGGCCTCGGCCTGGTGGCGCGCGTCGTGCGCGGCTACACCTACCTGTCGCGGACGTACGCACCCGGCGACCGCATCTACATCCTCGGCTTCAGCCGCGGCGCGTACACGGCGCGCGCGCTGGCGGGCCTGGTCACCCGCCAGGGCCTGCTCGACTGGTCCGCGATGAAGCTCGACGCCGGCTCGGAGCAGAGCTACAGCGCCGGCTTGGCGGCCTGGCAGCAAT
>JAEKKH010000318.1 GCA_019510465.1 Burkholderiales bacterium | reverse complement strand
TCCTTCATGGCAGGCGGTGGACGTCGCGGGCCGCGACGCGGATCGGGGCAGCGTAAGTCGCGCGCGGCGGGGCCCGCAAGACGCGCGATCTCGTCAGTGCAAACCCCTGCATCGCATGGCCTGCCACGCCGCTCGTTCAACGGGCTGAACTTGCGCGCACGAATTGCGTTGTCGACCGGGAATCCCCGGTGTGCGGCGCGCCGCAACCTGCGTTCAATGGGCTCCCGCGTCGAACCCAACGCAGGAAGCGATGCGGCATGCCCGCCGGCGCACGCGCGCACGGCGAATTTCCGTTGGCACGACAACATGGAGACTCCGATGTCCTCGTTCGCTCACTGGGCCGCATCCTCCCTCGCGGCGGCCGCGTTCGCCGCGCAGGCGGCCTCGCCCCTGCCGTCACTCAATGTCGACAAGACGCAGATCAGCGTGTCCGGCCTGTCGTCCGGCGCATTCATGGCCAACCAGCTCGGCTACGCCTACTCGTCCACCTTCATGGGCGTGGGCGTGTTCGCCGGCGGCCCGTACATGTGCGCGGGCCACAACAACTACACCGCCTGCATGTACAACGCGTCGATCAGCGCGTCGCAGCTGAACTCGATGCAGGCGGATCTCACGAACTGGAGCGGCAGCAACGACGACGCGCTGTCCAACGTCGCGCGGCAGAAGGTCTTCCTGTGGGTCGGCAGCTCGGACACCACGGTGGGCCCGAACCCGATGAACGCCGTGAAGACGCAGTACACCAACAATGGCGTGGCGGCGGCCAACCTGTCGTGGAACCAGCAGTCGGGTGCCAACCACACGTTCCCCACGGACTTCGCGGGTTCGGGCGACAACGCGTGCGGCACGGCCGCGTCGCCCTACATCAGCAACTGCGGCTTCGACGGCGCGGGCGCGATGCTCAAGCAGTTCTACGGCACGCTGAGCGCGCGCAACGACGCGCCCGCGAGCGCCAACTACATCCAGTTCGACCAGACGCCGTACACCGCGGGCAACGCCGGCATGGCCGCCACCGGCTGGATCTACGTGCCCGCGGCGTGCGCCAGCGGCGCCAGCTGCCGCCTGCACGTGGCGCTGCACGGCTGCCTGCAGAACTACGCGCAGGTCGGCGCGGACTTCATCCAGAACACCGGCTACACGCGCTGGGCCGACACCAACCACATCATCGTGCTGTTCCCGCAGACGCAGGTGGACAACGGCACGCACTCGACCGCGGCCAGCGGCAGCCTGGCCAACCCCAACGGCTGCTGGGACTGGATCGGCTGGTACGGCACGACCTTCGCGCAGAAGGCCGGCGTGCAGATGAAGGCGATCAAGGCGATGGTCGATGCCGTCTCGGCGGGCGGCACCGGCGGAGGCGGCGGCGCGCTCGCTGCGCCCACCGGCGTGGGCACGTCGAACGCCACGGCCAGCTCGATGACGATCGCGTGGAACGCGGTGAGCGGCGCGAGCGGCTACAACGTCTACCGCAACGGCGCGAAGGCGAACGCGTCCACCGTCACGGCCACGTCGTTCGTCGACACCGGCCTGGCGCCGGCGACCACCTACTCGTGGACGGTCACCGATCTCGACGCCGCCGGCGTCGAGAGTGCGCCGTCGAGCGCGGCGAGCGGCACGACCACCGGCACCGCCGCGACCTGCTACACCGCGAACAACTACGCGCACGTGCAGGCCGGCCGCGCGCACCAATCCGGCGGCTATGCGTACGCGAACGGCTCCAACCAGAACATGGGCCTGTGGAACCTGTACGTGACGACCACGCTCAGGCAGACCGGCACGAACTACTACGTCATCGGCAGCTGCCCGTGAGCGGGGCGGCGCGGCATCGATGGACGATCGTTCAGCCGTAGGGAAATCGCGACCCGGCCTCAAGTGAGCGTGCGCGCTTCCGAAAGAAGCGCCATGACCCTGCTTCCCACGGCCGAGCACCCCGCAGCCCGCGCGACGGTTGGCGCCCGCCCCGGCGAGGAACGCGCGTGACCGAGTCGAAGCAGGCGCGCCTGCAACGCCACCGGCTGCAGATGACGCTGCTGACGGTGGTGAACTCGCTGCTGCAGTCGGTCGTGATCGGCCTGTTCGCGGCCTCGGGCGCGACGACGTGGCCGCTGGCCGCGGCATTCGCGGTCGCGAGCCTCGTGACCACCGGCCTGTTCGCGCTCGCGGTGGCGCGCGGCTGGGTGCTGCGGCTCGGCGACGCGCGGCTGCTGCACGCGCAGCTGGCCGTCAACTTCGTCGTCCAGATCGCGTTCCTGATCGCGATCCCGACGCTGTGGATCGTGTTCCTGGCCTCGACGCTGATCACCTGCAGCTACGCGATGGTCGCGCTCACGCCGCGCCAGTTCACCTGGCTGTGGCTGGCCTACGGCCTGGCCACGGGGCTCGCGCTGTTCGCGGGCCGCGAGCGCTTCGGAACCCCTGCGCCGACCGCGTTCAACATCGCCATCCTGTGGCTGTTCTTCTTCATGGGCGTGCGCCGCCTGGCGGTCACGGGCGCGCAGTTCAGCCGCCTGCGCGAGCAGCTGTCGGAAAAGAACAGGCAGCTGACCGTGCTGCTCGAGCGCAACCAGGCCATGGCGACGCACGACGAGCTGACCGGCGCGTTCAACCGGCGGCACCTGATGGGCGCGCTGGCCGACGAGCGCGAGCGCGCGCGCCGGTCGGACGCCGCGTTCTCCCTCGCGATCTTCGACCTCGACTGGTTCAAGGCGATCAACGACGGCCACGGCCATGCCGGCGGCGACGCGGTGCTCAAGGCGTTCTGCGACCTGGCGCGCGCCGAGCTGCGCGCCAACGACCTGTTCGCGCGCTACGGCGGCGAGGAGTTCGTGCTCCTGATGCCCGCCACGCCGACGCCCGAGGCCGCGCGCAGCGTCGTCGAGCGCGTCCGCCACGCGGTGGCCGCGCACGACTGGCGCACGGTGCTGGGCGGGCAGGCGCGGGGGGTCACCGTGTCCGCGGGCGTCGCCATGTGGCGCAGCGACGAGTCGCCCGAGACGGTGCTGGCACGCGCCGACGCGGCGCTCTACGACGCCAAGCACCGGGGCCGCAACCGCAGCGTCATCGCCGCCAGCGTGGCCGACGACCAGCTCGCGCCGGCCTGAGACCGCCGCCCCGCCGGCGCGGCCCGACTTGCGTGAACTAGTTCATGGGTTCACGCCCGTGGCTGGCGTTGTCATGGAAACGTCGCGCCGGACGCCGAGACTGGCGCCCATGAAATCGCATCTCCTCGACACGCTGCGCCTGCTGCGCTCCGACCGCGACCTGCAGGACGCGCTGTTCTGCAGCGCCTGCTGGCTCGGCTTCGCGAGCGTGGCCATCGGCTCGGTGATCCTGCCTGCCTGAGGCGCGGATGCCCGCACCGGCGCGGCGCTCGGTGCGCGCAGGCCGCGGCGGGAAGGGCGCAGGCGGCGGCGCGTGGTCGGGTCATCGAACCTCTTGGCCGCGTGCCGCGGCCTTCAGTGTCCGGTGCGTCGCTGGATCGCCTCGATCGCCAGCGCGCGCGTCTGGTACGGATGCATGCAGCGGAAGATGCAGCGGCCACGGGTGTTGTGCGCCAGCTTCGCGCACAGCACCTGGGAACGCCCGGTGAACAGCCGGTAGACCTCGATGGCGACCTGCATGCCCAGCAGCGGCGGCAGCAGGTTGAGCCAGCGCAGCAGGCCCAGCTCGCTGGAGGCGTCGACCGCGAGCAGCTGCGCCGCGTTCATGCCGAAGCCCGCCAGCGGCGACACGCAGGCGACCACCAGCATCACCAGCAGGCCGACCACCACCCCCGTCCAGCGGAAGAAGCTGGCGTGGTTGGTCGTGAACAGGATCAGCAGCATCGCGACGGTGGACAGCACGAATTGCGTCGCGAAGGCCAGCCAGGCGTTCGAGGGGCCGAGGGTGGCGGCCAGCGAGGCGGGTGACGTGGCCGGCGGCAGCAGCGCGCCGCCTTGCAGCAGCAGGACGGCCGCGAACCCGCCCACGGCCTGGGCCAGGATGTAGAACAGGCCGTCCCAGCGACCGACCTTGCCGAGGCGCAGGTAAGCCAGGGTGATGGCCGGGTTCATGTGCGCGCCGGAGCGCCGGCCCCAGGGCGAATAGATCATCGCCATCAGCAGCCCGCCGATGACCAGGCCCGAGAGCAGCCGGTGCACGACCGGCGCGCCCGGGCCGGTGGCCTGCAGCCAGGCCGAGACGACGCCCGCGGCCAGCACGAACGCGAACAGGAATCCGCCCTCGATGGCGTATTCGGGCCAGTGGCGCCGCAGCGCGGCGCCCATGGCAAGGTCGGCTTCGGCGGAATGGGCGGCGCCGGGTTCCGGGCGCGGCATCGCGCGGCGGTCCCGGTAGAGACGCCCAGGGGTCGGCAGGTCGCCGGAGGGAGAGGGGGGCAGTGAGGTGGACAAGTGGTCAGGGCACAGCAATCGATGTTCCGGGCCAATGATCGCGCGACTGTCGAGTTCTGATTGCATCAAAATGGGTGACTGTATATATTCACAGTATGCCAGAACGCCGCGTCATCCCCATCGCCCCCTTGCCGCTCGCCCCTGCGGGCGGCGGTTTCCGCTCGGTCGATCCGGCCGACGCCAGCGCCGCGCCCGGGCCGGCGCCGCTGCTGAAGGGGCGCGGCACGGCCTGGGCCATCCCGCACCGCTTCGAGAAGGACGCCCGCGAAGTGGTCGACGACGGCTGGGGCGCGCTCGACCAGCGGGCGCAGGAGGAACACCTGGCGCCCGGCACCACGGTCGTCGAGGAGCACTGCCGGCGCATCCTCAGCACCAACGATTCGCCCGACATCGACTTCGACGTCGCCATCAACCCGTACCGCGGCTGCGAGCACGGCTGCATCTATTGTTTCGCACGTCCGACGCACAGCTACCTGAACCTGTCGCCCGGCCTCGATTTCGAGACCCGCATCATCGCCAAGGTCAACGCCGCCGAGCGCCTGCGCGAGACGCTGGCCAGGCCGGGCTACCGGCCGCTGCACATCAACATCGGCTCGGCCACCGACGCCTACCAGCCGGTCGAACGCCACCTGGGCATCACGCGGGCCGTCATCCAGGTGCTCAACGAGACGCGGCACGGCTTCGCGATCGTCACCAAGTCCTCGGGCGTCGAGCGCGACCTCGACCTCGTGGGCGAGATGGGGCGCGAAGGGCTGGCGGTGGTCTACATGTCGCTCACCACGCTGGACAGCGGCCTGTCGCGCATCATGGAGCCGCGCGCGGCGGCGCCGCACCGGCGGCTGCGCACCATCGAGACGCTCGCGCGCGCGGGCGTGCCGGTGGGCGTGAGCGCGTCGCCGATGATCCCGTTCATCAACGAGCCCGAGCTCGAGCGCATCCTCGCCGCGGCGCGCGACGCCGGCGCGCGCAGCGCGTTCAGCACCGTCGTGCGCCTGCCGTGGGAGGTCAACCCGCTGTTCCAGCAATGGCTGGACGCCCACTTCCCGGATCGCGCCGAGCGGGTGATGGCGCGCATCCGCGACATGCGCGGCGGCAAGGACTACGACGCCGAATTCGGCACCCGCATGCGTGGCACCGGCACCTGGGCGCAGCTGTTGCGCGATCGCTTCGAGATGGCCGTCAAGCGCCTGGGCTACAGCCGCGAGCGCCAACCGATGGACATGAGCAAGTTCGTGCCGCCCGATCCATTGCCTCGGGCTCGCACCCCGGCGCGGCCGGCCGAACCGACCGACGACCGGCAAGGGAGCCTGTTTTGAATCGACGCCGCGAACACCCGCCCGCGGCCGTCGTGCGGCGTCCGTGGCCGTTCTATGCGGCGCTGGCGGACGAGTCGGCGCTACCGGAAGAATCGACGCCGCCGCCATCCGGCGACGCGGGGCCGGCACCCGGGGCGCCCGCGCCATCCTTGTCGCCGGGGGCGTCCTTGTCGCGCGCCCGCAGCACCAGGCCCCCGGACTGCCGTCCGTTGTCGGCCGCCAGCGGGACGACGGCGGCGCTGCCGCCATAGCGCTTCTTCAGTTCGTCGGCCATGCCGGCCAGGTCGGCCGCATCGGCGATCCTGTCGGCATGGCGCGTCAGCACCATGCGCGCCATGTCGATCAGCTTGGCGTTCATCGTGCGTGCACCGGCGCTGAGCAGCGATTTCGCGGCGGCGCGCGGCTCGCCGGCCAGGCTGTGGGAGATGGCCTGTTCCGCCAGCGCGGTGATGGCGTCGTGCTGCTCGCGGATGCGATCGGCGAAGGGTGCATGAGCCTGGCCCGCGCGCGCCAGCAGCTCCGACAAGCTGCGTGTCGTGCAGAAGCGCAGCGCCAGCGTGTCGATCCAGCCCTCGGCGGCATCCAGCTGCAGCTCCGCCGCCGTCAGGTACGACAACATCGCCACCATGTTGGAGGCGGCCTCGAAGTCGAAGTCGCCCTGTCCGATGTCCTGCGCCATCGCGCGGATGTCGGCCACCACCTGGGCCACCTGGCGCTGCAGCATCAGGTTGAAGATGGTGATGACGCACATGAAGCGCTGCAGCCGCACGCTCCCGGGCGCCTTCTCCAGCGCGTGCCTCATGTTGTCAACGCAGCGCTGAAGTCCCTTGGAATCGCGCGCGGTGAAGCGGGTGACGGCCAGCAGCACGATGGTCTGGAAGTCGAACATCTTCGAGCTGATGCCCATCAGCGTCGCGCGTTCGAGCGCCTTGGTGGCCTCGTCGTTCTCGCCGAGGTAGAACGCCAGCATGCCCTGGCGCTGCAGGCGGCTGATCGAGCCCGGCGTGAGCTGCGTGGCCGTGCGATACGTGGCCAGCGCCTCGGCGAACTGGCCCTGGTCGACCTGCACGCGGCCCATCACGTCGTAGGCGTCGGCGAAGCCGGGCTGGTCGGCGATCAGGCTCTCCAGCGTGCGGCGGCCGGCCGGGGCCGCGCCCGATTCGATCTGGGCGCGTGCCACGCCCAGGCGCGCCCACGGCAGGGCCTGCGTGGCGATCACGGCCTCGTACAACACGCGCGCCTCGTCGTGCTTGTTCACGCGCAGCAGCAGCTCGGCGCCGATGCGCGCGGCGTACAGCCAGTAGGCGCCCTTGACCTCGAAGCGGCGCACGCACAGCTGGGCGGCGAGGTCGAACCGGCCCTCGTCGATGGCGATGAAGATGTCCTTGAGGGTCTTCTTGCGGTGGCGCGCCTGCCGGATGCGCTCGGCGAGCGCGTGCGCCGTGTGGGGCTTGAGCAGGTAGCTGTCCAGCGCCGATTCGGCCGCCTCGGCGACGGCGGCGTAGCGGGCCTCCGAGGTCACCATCACGAAGACGGTGGAGAACGGCAGCAGCTGGGCGCGGCGCAGGTCGTTGAGCAGGTCCTGGCCGGAGTAGTTGCCGCCATGGAAGTCCTGCTCGCACAGCACGATGTCGAACTCGCGCGCCTCGAGCTGGCGGCGGGCGTCCTGCACGCGCCCGCACTGCACGATGGTGCCCACGCCGAGGTCGCGCAGCTGCGCGGCCTGGATGCTGCGGGCGGTCGGATTGGCGTCGATCACCAGCGCCCTGCAGCTGACCAGGGCCGTGTCGAAGCCGCCCGCGCCACCGCCGAAGGCGGCCGGCAGGCCTGGCTTCATCTCCGACTGGACACTCTTCATGACGCGACGACCCGATCAGGCGCAGGAGGCACGCCCGTCCATTGGATATCGGCTGCGCGTAGGGAGAACTTGATGGGGCGCCCCGCTGGCCAACCCGGCTTTGGACGGACGCGCGAGCGGTTCAACGACCCGCCCCGCGAGATGTGCAGTGGCCCAAGCGCCGTCAGCGCGCCGGCACCTCGTTCGAAGCGTCCAGGCGGCGCCGGGGCTGCCGAGGCCCTCGATGGGCCGAGGCACGCGACTCTTCCAAAAGCGGAGGCGCCGACCGGCAGGGCGGGCAGGGGCTTGGATCGCAGGCGCGCCGCCGTTCGAGGGTACCGACGACGGCTTGCCCGTGGCAGCGCCGGGCGCGGTCCGCCGGCGCCGCGCGGACGAATCGGAGCACAGTACCCGAGCGAAACCTCCCCGCGTCGCTGCTAGCGCCGGAGAGCCGAGCCCCTGGCCGGCCTGCCGTAGAGACCCTGCGCGAAAGGAACGCCCGGCGCGCAGCGCCGGGCAAGGCGCCGCAGGCAAAGGCCGCCTGGCGCACGCGCCGGCGCCAGCATCGCCAGCGGGCGATC
>JAEKKH010000317.1 GCA_019510465.1 Burkholderiales bacterium | reverse complement strand
GCAATGACATCTGCCGCGATGCCCGCCTGCAGCGCGGCCAGCGAGTCGTACTTGCGCTCCTCGTGCAGCCACTTCACGAGCTCGACGCTGATCAGCTTGCCGTAGGCCGCCTCGCGGCCCAGCCGATCGGGCCACGCCAGGCAGTGCGTCTCCAGCAGCACGCGGCCAGCCTTCTCGATGGTGGGGCGCACGCCCAGGCTCGAGACCGCCGGCAGCGGCTCGGGCGTGAGCCCCTGCACGCGCGAGACGAAGATGCCCGAGGCCGCCGGCCTGGCCTCGGGCATGCGCAGGTTGAGCGTGCGGAAGCCGTCGCCGGCGCCGCGCCTGGTCGCGCCCAGTTCGCGCCCGAGCTTGCTGCCATGGGCGACGCGGCCGCTGACCGAGTACGGGCGGCCCAGCAGCGACGCGGCCCGGGCCATGTCGCCGGCGGCCAGCGCCTCGCGCACCGCGGAGCTGGACACGCGCAGCCCGTGCACCTCGTACGACAGCATGCGCGCGACGTCGAAGCCGAGACGGCTGCCGGCGTCGTCGAGCATCGCGTAGTCGCCTGCGCGCCGGGCGCCGAAGCGGAAATCGTCGCCCACCAGCACGTAGCGCACGCCCAGGCCCTTGATCAGCACGTCGGCGATGAAGTCGTCGGGCGGCAGGCCGGCCAGGTGCTCGTCGAAGCGCAGCAGGATCACGTGGTCGATGCCGCAGCGCTCCAGCTCGACCACCTGGTCGCGCAGCGTGCAGATGCGCGCCGGCGCGAGTTCGGGCTTGCCGGCGCGGCGCGCGAAGAAGTCGCGCGGATGCGGTTCGAACGTGAGCACGCAGGCCGGCACGCCGCGATGGCGCGCCTCGTTGCGCAGCAGCGCCAGCATCGCCTGGTGGCCGCGGTGCACGCCGTCGAAATTGCCGATGGTCAGTGCCGTTCCGCCGCGCGCGAGGGCCAGGGTGGCGAGGGAGGCGAGGCCGCGGTGGATCTGCATGCCGGGATTATCGGCCGCTGCGCTGGCGAGCCCGAAGGCGTGGGGTCGATGCCACGGTCTGCACGGCCACCGTTGCGCGCAGTATTGAAACTACAAAATCAAAACTTTATCTGGACTAGGTATTGTGTAATTACATTTTATTGAGACAGGAATGTATTCGAGAAGGTTACTGGTAAAGAGCCGCCTCGTATACCCTGGTTCGGGGAGTTCGTCCTCTTGTTCGAGCTCTGAGCTGGTATTAAAACTACCTCAAACTCGAGAAAGGACACGGCCCGACTCCGATGGAGCGCCTCCCCGCGCCGCGCGCGCAGCTCGTGACGATCAATAAAACGAAGGCGCCCGGCATGGTTCGGGACGCCCGGAGACAACCACCATGCGATTCCTCCCTTTCCGCCGGCTGCGCGCGAGCGCGCTCGCCGCCTCCCTGGCCGCCGCCTTCAGCGGCAGCGCCTTCGCGCTCAACCCCAACGACACCTCGGTGCAGATGTTCGAGTGGAGCTGGAACGACCTCGCCACCGAGTGCACCCAGTTCCTCGGCCCACAGGGCTTCGGCGCGATCCAGATCTCGCCGCCGCAGGCCTCCAAGGTCACCAGCACCTGGTGGGGCGTCTACCAGCCGGTGAACTACGTCAACCTGACGAGCAAGTTCGGCACGCAGGTGCAACTGCAATCGATGATCGACACCTGCCACGCCGCCGGCGTGCGCGTCTACGCCGACATCGTCGTCAACCAGATGGCCGCCGACTCCGGCACGGCCACCGACGGCTCGAGCTGGAACTCGTCGACGATGACCTATCCGTACTTCAGCTCGAGCGACTTCCACGCCGCCTGCGACATCCAGTCCTCCGACTACAACGCCGCGGCCGGGCGCTCGAACGTGCAGAACTGCCGCCTCTCCGGCATGCCCGACCTGAACTCGGAGAGCACGTACGTGCGCGGGCAGATCGTCAACTACCTGAACGCCCTGCTGGCGCTGGGCATCGACGGCTTCCGCATCGACGCCGCCAAGCACCAGGCCGCGGCGTCGCTGCAGGCGATCATGAGCGCGGTGAAGTCGTCGCACCCGACCACCAACCAGGGCGAGTCCATCTGGGTGACGCAGGAGATCGTGCCCGACGGCGAAGTGGCGCGCTCCGACTACTTCCCCATCGGCACCGTCAACGAGTTCCAGTTCACCTATGCGATGCGCGACGCGTTCCGCGACGCCAACGGCTCCAGCCCGGCGACGATCCCCACGATGATGGGCACCTGGAACAACTGGGGCGGCACCTGGGGCTTCGTGCAGCCGGCCCATGCCACGGTGTTCGTCAACAACTGGGACACCGAGCGCAACGGCGGCTCGCTGGACGCCAGCAACGACACCGGCGCCACCAACGACACGCAGGGCTCGCACCGCTACGATCTCGCCAACATCTTCATGCTGGCGCAGGGCTACGGCGAGGCGCAGCTGCAGTCGGGCTTCCGCTTCTCCAGCAACGACCAGGACCGCCCGAGCGCCAGCCCGTATTCGAACGGCGTGGCGCAGATCAACGTGAACTGGGACTTCGTGCACCGCTGGGGCGACATCTACCCGATGGTCAGGTTCCGCTCCGCGGCGCGCAACCAGGCGCAGGCGAACTGGGTGACGGGCAACGCCAACCAGGTCGCGTTCAGCCGCGGCAATGTCGGCTTCGTCGCCCTGAACAACAGCACGTCGGCGTGGTCGCAGACCTTCTACACGGGCCTGCCGGCCGGCACCTACTGCAACATCGTGCACGGCCTGGCGAACTCGGGCGCGACGGCCTGCAGCAGCGATGCGGTGACGGTCAACGCCAGCGGCTACGCCACGATCACCGTGCCTGCCGACGGCGGCTCCACCGTGCCGGCGGTGGCGATCTACACGGGGCAGACGGTGTCGGGCTCGGGCGGCGGCGGCGGGTCGAGCACCTGCTCGGTGACGTTCACGATCGCCAACGCGAACACCACGTACGGCCAGAACCTGTACGTGGTGGGCAACCAGACCGCGCTCGGCAACTGGACGCCGGCCTCGGGCTTGGCGCTGACCATCCAGGGTTCCGGCGCGAACGTGCCCTGGACCGGAACCATTTCCTTGCCGGCGAGCACGGCGGTGCAATACAAATACGTCAAGTGGAACGGCTCGACGGCCGCCTGGGAAAGCAACCAGTCGACCTCGAGCGGCAATCGCGAGTTCACCTCCTGCGCGGCAGGTTCCTCGGTGTCTCGCAACGATGGCAACTTCAAGAACTGACGTCTGAAGAACGTCGTTGGGCGAGGCGGGCGGGCGCGAGTCCGCCGGCCTTTTTTCCCTTTCCGCACGCGACGGCGGCGCGCCCGCCGGGTGCCTCAGGCAGCCAGATAGCGATCCACCAGCTCCCCCAGCGCCTCGCGCGTGAATGGCTTGCTGAGGTAGTCGTCCATCCCCGCCTGGAGGCAGCGCTCCCGCTCGCCCGCGGCGGCGCCCGCCGTCAGGGCCACGATGGGCAGGCGCTGGTTCTGGCGCAGGCGCGTCTCGCGCGCGCGCCAGATGCGCGTGGCCTCCCAGCCGTCGAGGACCGGCATCTGGCAGTCCATCAGCACCAGGTCGTAGGCGATCTGCCCCATGCGCGCGAGGGCCTTCTGGCCGTCGACGGCGAGCTCGGCGTTGACGCCCATCTGCTCCAGCATGCCGCGCACCACCAGCGCGTTGACCTCGTTGTCCTCCACCACCAGCACGCGGCCGGGGCGCGGCACCGGCGCCGGCGCCGACTCGCCGGCCGCGGCCAGTTCCTCGCTCAGCGACGGCCGCGGCGCGGGCGTGCGCGGCGTCGGGCGGAAGGCGATGGTGAACTCGAAGGTGGTGCCCCGCCCGGGGATGGAGCGGCACGTGACGTCGCCGCCCATCGCGCGCGCCAGCCGGCGCGAGATCGTCAGGCCCAGGCCGGTGCCCGAACGCGCCGGCGCGGTGCTGGAGGGTCCCTGCTCGAAGGCGTCGAAGATGCGCTCGATCGCGTCGGGCGGGATGCCCTCGCCCGAGTCGCTGATGCGGAAGCACAGATGCCCGTCGGTCATGGCCACGGCCACGCCCACGCCGCCGTGCGCCGTGAACTTCAGCGCGTTGCCGATCAGGTTGTGCAGCACCTGCTTGACACGCGAGGCGTCCATCAGCGCCGCGGCCGGCAGGCCGAGGTCGAACACCACCTCGAAGTCCAGGCCGCGCTCCTCGGCCACCGGCTGCAGCAGGTCGGTGACGTCGCGCACCGTCTGCGCGATCAGCGTCGGTTGGGCATCGAGCTCGATGCGGTCGAACTCGATGCGCGAGAGATCGAGCAGGTCGCCGATGACGGTGACCAGGTGTTCAGCGGAGTGGCGCAGGACGTCCAGGCGCTGGCGCTGCAAGGCAGACAGCGGCTCGACCGCCACCAGCTGCGTCATGCCGATGATGCCGTTCAGCGGCGTGCGCAGCTCGTGGCTGACCGACGCGAGGAAGCGCGTCTTGGCCGCGTTGGAGTGCTCCGCGAACACCAGCGCGCGCCGCCGCTCCTCGGCGATGGCGGCGTTCTCGAAGCGCAGCCGCGACGCCTCCGTGAAGCGGCGGTGGCTGTTGCGCGCCTCGAGGAACAGCAGAGCGCCGAAGACGACCGCCGCGGCGGCGGTGTAGCGCGCGAGCGGCGTGGGCGTGCCCGCCTGCTGCTCGATCAGCGGGCCCAGCACCAGCAGCAGGGACGCCCCGGAGGCCAGGCGATGCGCGGACAGCGCGATCGTGCCGGCCGCCGCCACGCCCACGATGCCGGCCAGCAGCACGCCGTTGACGGCGGGATCGCTGGTCGGCATGAACAGCACCGGGATCAGGCCCCAGGCCAGGGAATCGAGGATCACGCCGATGAAGAAGCGGATCTTCCACCGGCGCAGCCGCAGCAGGCGATGTCGGTCGCGCATGAACAGGCGACCGTCGATGAGGCGCGCGATCGTCAACACGATCTTGAAGGCGAGCCATGCGGCCAGCAGCGCCTGCGGGACGCTGGACGCCAGCAGGAGCCCGGTCAGCGCCGTGAACCCGAAGCCGCCGAACAGCATCGGCTCCGTGATCTGGTAGAGCGTGTTGATGCGCTCGAAGCCGATCTGCCGGTCGATCGCAGCCGCCACGGCGCGCGCATCCGTTGCCGGCGCGGGAATCGAGCTGGATTGATTACCCACCGGGGTATCCGTCAGGCAACGGCGGCGATCATGATTCGCCGCAGTCTACCGAGTTTCCAGCCGGCGCGGCCCTGTCATCGTGTGATGACGCGGGACCGCGGCCGTGCGTCAGGCGAACACGCCCGCCGTCTCGGTCATGCGAGCGCTCACCTCACCGATGTGGTGCATCGTGTCGCCGAACTGCATTTCCATCGTCGTCAGGCGCTTGAAGTAGTGGCTGCCGATGTATTCGTCGGTCATGCCGATGCCGCCATGCAGCTGGATCGCCTGCTGGCCCAGGAAGCGCGCGCTGTTGCCCAGCTGCACCTTGGCCTGGGCGACGGCGCGGCGGCGGATCTCGCCTGGCTCGCCCAGCTTCAGCGTGGCGTAGTAGCTCATCGAGCGCGCGAGTTCCAGCTGCATCTTCATGTCGGCGATGCGATGGCGCAGCGCCTGGAACGTGCCGATCGGCACGCCGAACTGCTTGCGCGTGTTCAGGTAGTCGACGGTCAGGCCGAACAGCTTGTCCATCACGCCCACCGCCTCGGCCGCCAGCGCGGCGACGCCGGTGTCGACCGCCAGTTCCAGCGCCGCGAACGCCGGACCGGCGGGCAGCAGCAGCGTGGCGGGCGCGTTCGCCAGGGCGACCTCGGCGGCGCGCGAGCCGTCCTGCAACGCGTAGCCGCGCGTGTCCACGCCCGCCGCGGCACGTTCGACCAGGAACAGCGCGACGCCGGCCGGATCGTCCGCGGCACCGCCGACGCGGGCGCTGACGATGAAGGCGTCCGCCTGGTCGCCGATCGGCACCAGGCTCTTGGTCCCGGACAGCGTCCACCCCTCGCCGCCGTGCGCAGCCTGGGTATCGACGCGTTCGAGCCGATAGCGCGCGCCGCGTTCCTGGTAGGCCAGCACGACGCGCGCCTCGCCCGAGGCCACGCGCGGCGCCCAGCGCGCGCGCGCCTCGGCGTCCGCCTGCGCCAGCACCGACGCGGCCACCAGCGCCACCGCGGCCACCGGCTCCAGCACGAGGGCGCGACCCAGGGCTTCGAGCGCCAGCATCGCCGCCACCGGGCCCATCGCCATGCCGCCGTCCTGCTCCGACGTGCCCAGGCCCAGGATGCCCAGCTCGGCGAACTGAGCCCAGGCCTCGGCGCTGAAGCCGCCGGCCCTGGCGATCGCGGTACGGCGCTCGAAGCCGTAGCCCCGCTCGACAAAGCGCTGCACCGCCTCGCTCAGTTGCTGCTCGTCGTCGCTGAATTCGAAGTTCATGATGTGGATGCCTTGCTGTTCAGACGCCGAGAACTGTCTGTGCGACGATGTTGCGCTGCACTTCGTTCGAACCGCCGTAGATCGTCGTCTTGCGGTAGTTGAAGTAGTTGGCCGCCAGCGGCGCGTAGCGTGCGTCGCCGACGAAATCGCCTTGCCAGCCGGCCTCCATGGCCTCGAAGATGAACGGCAGGCTGAACGGGCCGCCGGCCAGCATCAGCAGCTCGGTGTAGCGCTGCTGGATCTCGCTGCCGCGGATCTTGAGCAGGCCGGCGATGTCCAGCGCCTTCTTGCCGCCCGCCTGCGCGCTCAGCACGCGCAGCACCATCATCTCGAGCGCGACGACGTCCACTTCCAGCAGCGCGATCTGGTCGCGGAAGCGCTGGTCGTCCCACACGCCTTCCTCCTTGGCGAGGCGCTTCAGGCGTTCCAGCTCGCGCTTGGCGCGGTTCACGTCGGCGATGTTGGTGCGCTCGTGGGCGAGCAGGTATTTCGCGTACGTCCAGCCCTTGTTCTCCTCGCCGACCAGGTTCTCCGCCGGCACCTCGACGTTGTCGAAGAACACCTCGTTGACCTCGGGCTCGCCGTCCATCAGCACGATGGGACGCACGGTGACGCCCGGCGACTTCATGTCGATCAGCAGGAACGAGATGCCCGTCTGCGGCTTGCCCTCGGTGGACGTTCGCACCAGGCAGAAGATCCACTCGCCGTACTGGCCCAGCGTCGTCCACGTCTTCTGGCCGTTGACGACGTACCGGTCGCCCTGGCGCACGGCGCGCGTCTTCACGGAGGCGAGATCGGAGCCGGCGCCCGGTTCGCTGTAGCCCTGGCTCCACCAGACGTCGCCCGACGCGATGCCGGGCAGGAACTTCCTCTGCTGCTCCGGCGAGCCGAACGCCATGATCACCGGCGCCACCATCACCGGCCCGAACGGCACGATGCGCGGCGATCCGGCCAACGCGCATTCCTCCTCGAACAGGTGGCGCTCGATCGCATCCCATCCCGGCCCGCCGAATTCCTTGGGCCACGCATAGCCGAGCCAGCCCTTGGCCCCGAGGATGCGCGCCCAGCGCTGCATGTCGTCGCGATGCAGGCGCAGGCCGTTGTGCACCTTGTGCGCGATGTCCTCGGGCAGGTTCGCCGCCACCCAGGCCCGGACGTCGGCGCGGAAAGCCTGCTGCTGCGGTGTGAAATCGAGATCCATGGACGTTTGTCTCCTGCGCCTTCGAGTGGCGGCGCAGGGTGCGTTTTAGCACGATCGTTCGAATTTCGATGTCGTCGACGTGACGACGCTCACCGGGGCTTTCCCGATACCAGGCGCGGCAGCATCGCGCCGGCGTCGGCGATTCAATCGGGTCGGCGCTCCCGCTCCCGTGAGGGCGGGACATTCGAGGGCGCGGCGGAACCGGCTCCGTCGGGCCGTGCGCGGGCGGCCGCTCGGGGGCAGGGAGCGCTCGCGAAGCACCCATCGGGCGCAGCGGCCGCAGGGCCGTCAATCCCTGAAGTTCTCGTACTTCAGCGGCTGGTTGTAGGTCTGGCGCACCTTGTCGCCGCCGATCTTCTCGATCTTGGCGGTCATGTCGAGGAAGGTGACGGGCACGTTCTGCTTGGTCAGCTTGCCGATCAGCACGGTGCTGATCTGCTCGATCTGGAAGTCGCCGTCGCCCACGAGCTGGATCTCCTTTTCCTTCTCCTTGAGCTCGATGGCGGCGCTGGTGCCCTTGAAGTCGAACCGGGTGCCGATCTCCTTCTTGGTGTTTTCGACCGAGTTCTTGATGGCAGGCATCTCGGGTTCGAGGAGGACGTCGAAGCTGGGCATTGGGAGCTTTTCCGGAGCGTGGTGGAGGGACAGGTTCCAGGACCTGCGAAAATTCTGCCATGTCCACAGCCCCCTGGCTCGAATCCGATGTCCCGTTGAAGGCCTTGAACACCTTCGGCCTGCCCGCGACCGCCCGGCGGCTCGCGCGCATCCGCGGCGATGCCGACGTGCGCCGCGTGCTCGACTCGCCCGAGGTGGGGCGCTCGGCCAAGCTCGTGCTCGGCGGTGGCAGCAACCTGGTGCTCACGCGCGATGTCGACGAGGTCGTGCTGAAGGTCGAGGTCGACGGCCTGCGGCTGCTGGAGGCGCGCGACGACGCCTTCATCGTGGAGGCCGGCGCCGGCATGACCTGGCACGACGTGGTCACCCAGACGATCGCCCGCGGCTGGCCCGGGCTGGAGAACCTGGCGCTCATCCCCGGCACGGTGGGCGCCGCGCCGGTGCAGAACATCGGCGCCTACGGCCTCGAGCTGGCCGACCGTTTCGACTCGCTGGACGGCGTTGACCTGGTGACCGGCCTGGGCATCTCGCTCGACCGGCGGCAGTGCCTGTTCGGCTATCGCGACAGCGTGTTCAAGAACGTGCTGGCCGGCAAGGCCGTCATCACGAGGGTGCGGTTCCGCCTGCCGCGCCCCTGGCAGCCGGTGCTGGGCTATCTCGAGCTGGAACGCAAGGTGGCCGAGACGGGCATCGCCGACCCGAGCGCGCGCCAGGTCTACGACTGGATCTGCGCGATCCGGCGCGCCAAGCTGCCCGACCCGGCGGTGATCGGCAACGCCGGCAGCTTCTTCAAGAACCCGATCGTCACCGAGGACCAGTGCCGCGACATCATCGGCCGCGACCCGCACGTGGTGCACTACCCGATGGCCGACGGCAGCTTCAAGCTGGCGGCGGGCTGGCTCATCGACGCCTGCGGCTGGAAGGGCAAGTCGATCGGTCGCGCAGGCGTCTACGAGAAGCAGGCGCTCGTGCTGGTCAACCGCGGCGACGCCATCGGCGCCGAGGTGGTGACGCTGGCCAAGGCGATCCAGGAGAGCGTGTACGGGCGCTTCGGCATCCGCCTGGAACCCGAGCCGGTGGTCCTCTGACGCATTTTCCCGGGGCCGCCCTCAGCGCTGCCCCGTCTCCTTTGTTAGAGTGCGTGCGCGGCATGCCGGCCGGACGGGTGCCGCGACGAACAACACTGGAGACCTCTTGATGACGATCGCGGCACTTCGCAAAACCTCCTTGTCGGTCGGCGCCTGCGTCGTCATCGGGTCGGCGCTGCTGGCGCCCCTGGCCGCGAGCGCGTTCCAGGCCGACTCGTCGACCGGCCGCTCGGTCACCGAGTCGCCGGTGCGCGGCGCGACGGGCCGGCAGCTGTGGCGCCTGTCGGACTACACCACGATCGAGCTGGTCGCGCGCGAAGCCGGCGCAGCCGACAACCAGCACCCGTACCTGGCCGAGCCCAACACGCTGCACGCCTGGCTGCAGCAGATCCAGGTGGTTCGCGGCGGTGCGGCCAAGCCGCTGTTCGCGATCGACGAGCTCAACAACATCCTGCCCTCCCTGGTCGAGGCGCTGGCGCACGCGCGGCCCGACCAGGACGTGGCCGTCGTCAGCGCGGCGCGCCACGAGGACAACACCTTCTTCAGCATCTCGGCCGTGACGGCGCGCCTGTTCGCGGTGGACGGCCACCTGAACATCATCGTCCACGACTCGCGCTTCGACTTCTACGACACGGCGCGCGGCAGCGGCATGGCGCCGCACTTCACCGTGGGTTCGCGCACGGTCGAGGGCTCGGCACCGATCCAGAGTGCCAGCGCCACCAACAAGCGCTTCGACTGGCTGGTGCTGGGCACGGCGGCCCCGGCGCCTGCCGCCCCGATGGCGCCGGCACCGGTCGCCCCGGCCGCACCGGCGGCATCGCCGGCGCCGGTGCCGCCAGTCGCGCCGCCGGCCCCGGCCGCGCCCGCGGCGGCACCCGTCCCGCAGGCCGCGCCCGCGCCCGCCGCGGCACCGCCCGCGCCGCCGGCCGAGCAGGACGCCGAGCAGCGCCTGACCAAGCTGAAGCGGCTGTACGACAAGGGCCTGATCACCAAGTCCGAGTACGACAAGAAGCGAGCGGAGATCATCAAGGGGCTCTGAGCCCCGCGCCTCGGGCCTTGTCCACGCCCACGCCCACGCCTGGGCCCAGATAATAGGCACCGGGCCGTCCAGCCGCAGGGATATGCGCCGGGTCGGCCGCCCAAGCGCGTCACGCGTGCGTGATCACGCGCGGCAGCTTGGCGGCGAAGGGGAAGCGCGAGGGCGCCATGTCCGCCCGTCGGGCGTCGTTGGCGCGCTGGTGCGAGCGCCGGAACGACGAGTCGATCTCCGCTCACGGGAGCTCACGGGCGCTGACGGCGTATCGCCCGGGGTGCTGGCCGCCGCCCGGAAGCGCCTGCGCGGCCGCGCGCGGGATGCACCCGGCCGCAGTGCCGTCGAACATGGTGTTGCAATGCTTGCGGCGATTCACCGTTTCAGCAGGTACCGCACGCGGGCAACCAAAAGAAAACGCCCCCGACCGGGGTCGGAGGCGCGCAAGGGCGGACGACGTGCTTGACGGCGTCACCCGCCGCGACGCCCGGCGTTGGGGCCGGGGGAGTCACCCGATGTGTCACCGCGGCCCGGCGGGGCCACGATGGCGTCGTGCAGGGCCGGCGCCGGCGTCGACGGAGGAAGTCGCCGGCACCGGCGGGACGGTCTTCGATGCGATGGATCCGCCGGGCGGGCGAACCCTGCGCCCGGGTCGCAAGACGCCAGGCCCGCCGGCGGATCCATGCGCGGCAGTGCACACGGAGGTGTTCATCGGCCGATTCGCAGGGGAGTTGAATGCCGGTGCGTGCGGCGGCGGCCGATGCGGGGCTGCGCAAGTGTGACCGCCGCGTCGTCGACGCCTTGTCCCGCACGTTGACACGCGATCGGCGAGCGCGCCCGGCGCCAAATGGCCGGTTTCAGGGGGTGCAGGACGCGGGCGGCCGGCGCCGGCCCGGTGCACCATGGCGCCATCACCGCTCACGCGACGCAGACCGCACCATGGCCAACGCCCGACCTTCCGCTCGCCCGCTGCCGCCCGCGGCCGCGCTTGGCCGCCGTGCGCGCGTGGTCGCTGTGTCGCTGGCTGGCGCGTTCGCCGGGTTGGCCGTGGGGGCGGCGGGCGGCATGGGGGGCTCGCCGGCCGATCGGGGCGCGGCGTCCGTTTCGACGCCGACGAGCACGCCGGGCGCCGCGGGGGTTCGCCAGGCAGGTCTCGTGTCTGCCGGCGTGGCGATGGTGCTCGCGCCGGCCTCGGAGGCCGTCGTGGAGCGCGAGGGCCGCCAGGACGGCGAGGGTGGCCCGCCATGACGGCGCTCGACCTCGATCTCGTTCCCGAGCCGCCGTCGTCGCCCGCGGTGATGGCCGCGCGCCAGCGGCGGGCGCTGGTGGCCGAGCTGGGCGGCGGACGCCAGGCCGACGCGCCGTTGGCCAAATCGTCCTTCGCGGAACGGCGCTTGCGAGCGACGGACACGGTATCCACGCGCTATGTCGATCCGCTGCCGGGGCTGGCCGTCGCGGCGCCGCGGGAGCCGGGTTCCCGGTCGGGGGCGTCGTCGG
>JAEKKH010000361.1 GCA_019510465.1 Burkholderiales bacterium | reverse complement strand
CGCCGACGGCGATCACCCCCAGGAACGCGGCGACCGTGCCCCAGTTGACGATGCCTTCGGCGGAGAACATGCCGGAGCCGCCGGCCGCGAAGGCGAACACGATGAAGACCAGCACCGTGCCCGACAGCGCGCCCGATTCGGGCCGGCCGAGCAACCGGCGCCAGAGTCCGAGGCTGCGGACGCGTTCGTCGGATGGCGCGGTGGGCGCGGCCGCCTTGTCGGACGCGACCGCGGTCGAGGGAGTGGTGGTCATCATCGCCGGCCGCCCTGGCTTACCGATACTGCCCGGCGTATTTCTCGACCTTGCCGATGTTGTCCTTGGTCACGAAGCCGGGACCGGACAGGATGTGGCGCGCGCCGTAGACCGGCGCCAGCCCGTACTCCTCGAAGCGCGCCTTGACCTTCGGATTCGCCTGGATCGCCGCCTCCACCTTCTTCACGTCGGTCGTGTGCAGCTGCTTCATCGTGGCCATCACCGCGATCGGGATGTAGCCCTGCAGGTAGGGCTGCTGGTCGATCGCGAACTGCACGGAGCCGTCCTTGATGCCGCGCGCGATGTCGTCGCTCAGGTCGAACGTGGCGAACCAGATCTTGCCCTTCAGGCCGGCCTTGTCGATCGCCTTCAGCGACGGGCTGGCGGAGAGCGGGCCGAGCGCCAGCACCGCCTGCGTCTTCGGGTTCTGGCGCAGCCAGGCCGACACCTTGGCCTCGACGCCGCTGGGATCGTCGCCGGCGTCCAGGGTGGACTTCCTGAAGTCGGCCCCGATGGCCTCGGCGAACCCGCGGCAGCGTTCGAATGACGCCGGGTTCGTGGCGTAGTGGTTCACGCACAGGAAGCTCGTGATGCCCGCGGCCTTCGCGCGCTCGCCGGCGCCCTTGCCGGCCTCGAACTCGGGCTGGCCGACGTGCATGATCGCGCCGAGCTCCTCGCTCTGCTGGGTGGTGCCGGAGTTGATCGTGATCAGCGCGATCTTCTTGTCGGTGACCTTCTTGATCGAGCCCTTGAGCACGTTGTAGTCGGCGATCGACGTGACGACGCCGTCGTAGTTCTGCGCGGCGGCCTGCTCGATCAGGCGCGACATGTCGGCGAGGTCGCCGCTGGGCGGATTGCGGTAGTCGACCGTGACGTCGAAGTCCTCGCCGGCCTGCTTGATGGCGTTCTTGATCGTGTTCCACCATGAGTCGGAATCGGGCGCGTGGCTGATCAGCACGTACCTGCCGGCCGCCGCCGCCGCGCCGGCGCTCAGCGCCAGCACCGCCGCCACCGCCAGGGTCTTCAGGATCGAACGCTTGCTCAATGAGTTCATGGATCGTGTCTCCTTTGTTGTGGGGTCGTCTCGGGGCAGCGCCGCAAGGCGGACCAAAGCCCTCAGGCCGGGACGTGACGCATTTTGGGCGTCATGGAAATGCACTTCCATTATCGCAACTACTTAGAAAAAGATTTCCATACGGCGCCGCGGGCCCCTATCATTCGCTGCATTCCACGGTGTCAAAGGCCCAGAGGGCAGGAGCAAACCACGATGGCTGACTCGACGGACAGGCCGCTGAAGGTCGGGATCGCGGGTCTCGGCCGCCTTGGAAAGCGGCACGCGGAGCAATTGGCCTTCCGAACGCGCGGCGTCCGGCTCGTCAGCGCCTGCAGCCCGATCACCGCCGAGCTGGGGTGGGCGCGCGAGCAGCTCGGCGTCGAGACCCTGCACGAGGACTTCGACGCCTTCGTGCGCGACCCGCAGCTCGATGCGGTCGTCCTGGTCACGCCCACGTCGCTGCACGCCGACCAGGCGATCGCGGCCCTCGAGGCCGGCCGTCATGTCTTCGTCGAGAAGCCGCTGGCTCTCGACGTCGAGGACTGCCTGCGCGTGGAAGACGTCGCCCGCCGCCATCCGGGGCTCGTCGCCATGGTCGGCTTCGTGCGCCGCTTCGACCCGAGCTACGCGCGCGCCGCGGCCGACATCGAGGCCGGCGCGATCGGCCGTCCCTTCGTCGTGCGCTCGCAGACCTGCGACCGCAACGACCCCGACGGCTTCTTCGTGCGCTTCGCGCCGACCTCTGGCGCGATCTTCATGGATTGGAGCGTGCACGACATCGACCTTGCGCGCTGGCTGCTCGGCAAGCCGCGCGCGACCCGCGTCTTCGCCAGCGGCACGATCGCGCTCCACGAGGGCCTGCGCCCGCTGGGCGACGTCGACAACG
>JAEKKH010000340.1 GCA_019510465.1 Burkholderiales bacterium | reverse complement strand
CGACGTACAACATCAACTGTAGCCCCGCCTCGGCCCGCCATGACTGCTGTTTCCCCCCGTCCACCCCTGACGCTGCGCATGCGCGCCGAGGACAACGTCGCCATCGTCGCCAATGACGGTGGCCTGCCCGAGGGCACGCGGCTGCCGGACGGCGTGCCCGGCGCCGGTCTTGTGCTGCGCGACAAGGTGCCGCAAGGCCACAAGGTCGCGCTGCGCGACATCGCCGAGGGCGAGGTGGTGCTGCGCTATGCCGTGCCCATCGGCTACGCGCTCAGAGGCATCCCCGCGGGCAGCTGGGTGCATGAGCGCCTGCTGCAGATGCCCGCGGCCCGCGCGCTGGAAGGGCTGCCCATCGCGACCATCAAGCCGCCCGCGGTCGAGCCGCTGGAGGGCTACACCTTCGAGGGCTACCGCAACAAGGACGGCTCGGTGGGCACGCGCAACATCCTGGCCATCACGACCACCGTGCAATGCGTGGCCGGCGTCGTCGCGCAGGCCGTGGCGCGCATCAAGGCCGAGCTGCTGCCGCGCTACCCCAATGTCGACGACGTCATCGGCCTGGAGCACAGCTACGGCTGCGGCGTGGCCATCGACGCGCCGGATGCCGTCATCCCCATCCGCACGCTGAAGAACATCTCGCTGAACCCGAACTTCGGCGGCGAAGTGATGGTGGTGAGCCTGGGCTGCGAAAAGCTGCAGCCGGCTCGCCTTCTGCCGCCCGGTTCGTTCCCGATCACCGATGAACGCGACCCGGCCAGCGGCCCCGAGACGATCTGCCTGCAAGACGACGCCCACGTGGGCTTCATGTCCATGCTGGACGACATCGTCAACAGTGCGAAGCCGCACCTCGAACGCCTGAACGCGCGCCGGCGCGAGACCGTGCCGGCCAGCGAATTGGTCGTCGGCGTGCAGTGCGGCGGCAGCGATGCCTTCTCCGGCGTGACGGCCAACCCGGCGGTGGGCTTCTGCGCCGACCTGCTGGTGCGCGCCGGCGCCACCCTCATGTTCAGCGAGAACACGGAGGTGCGCGACGCCGTCGAGCAGCTGACCAGCCGCGCCGCCACGCCCGAGGTGGCCGACGCCATCATCCGCGAGCTCGGCTGGTACGACCGCTACCTGGACCGCGGCCGCGTCGACCGCTCCGCCAACACGACGCCCGGCAACAAGGCCGGCGGCCTCTCCAACATCGCCGAGAAGGCCATGGGCTCCATCATCAAGAGCGGCAGCTCGGCGATCTCCCACGTGCTGTCGCCGGGTGACAAGCTGCGGCAAGACCAGCGCGGCCTGGTCTATGCCGCCACGCCGGCCAGCGACTTCATCTGCGGCACGCTGCAGCTGGCCGCTGGCATGAACCTGCATATCTTCACCACCGGCCGCGGCACGCCCTACGGCCTGGCCGAATGCCCGGTCGTCAAGGTCGCCACGCGCACGGACCTCGCGCGCCGCTGGCACGACCTGATGGACATCAACGCCGGCCGCATCGCCGACGGCGAGGCCAGCATCGAGGAGACCGGCTGGGCCATGTTCCGCCTGCTGCTCGACGTGGCGAGTGGCCGTAAGAAGACCTGGGCCGAGCACTGGAAGCTGCACAACAGCCTGGTGCTGTTCAATCCGGCGCCGGTGACTTGAAGGCAACCAGCTAGGCTAGCCTCCCGCTCCGCCCCCGATGGGCTTCAACGCAGTGGCCGTGGATTTCGTTTCCTACCTCGAACTTCGGTCCATCTCGCCGACCGGTTTGCTGTCCTGGTGCTTCGTTCTCGCTTTGGCGACGAAGCTCGTCACCACCGCGGCCGGCCTGCGGCTGCGCGCGCGCAGCGATGCCCAGGCCTACATCCCGTCACCGCTGTGGTGGGCGTCCAAAGTCTCTGCCATTGTTCTCTGCGCCGCCGCGTGGCTGCTGTGTCGAATGGCGGGCGATAAGGCCGGCGAACTGGCCTTCTTGGTCTTGTTGATGCTCGCCTGCGCCCTCGTTGTGGCACTGGCGTTCAAGCGCATGGGTCCCGGTTGCCGGCGCTGCCGGACAGGCCGACGTTGCCGTCCGTGAAGTCCACGTACCAAACGAAGCCCGCCACCGTGGCCGGCGACGAGGTCCAGGCGCTGGCGTTGGGCGTGCCGGGGAAGCGGCTGTGCTGGATGGCCGGGCTGCTGCAGCGCCAGTTGACCAGCGAGGCCAGCTCGTTGCGGTTGGGCAGGCGCCAGTCGTTGTAGGTCTTGCCGGCACCGGCCGCGTCGGCGTTGACGGCGGTGGCGCGGGCCAGTGCGGCGGAGAAGCTCGCGTGGGTCGTGGCCGAGCCGGTGGCGCAGCTGGCGCCCGACAGGCCGTCCACGCATTGCATCCACATCAGGCCGGTGCGCGTGTCGCTGATGGTGCCATTGCCGTTGTCGGTGTAGCGCGGCGTCGTCGTGCTGTCGCAGTCGGCATCGGTCGCGGCCGTGCCGGCGACCAGGCGGGTGGCGAAGGACTTGGCCAGCGGGTTGGTGGCGG
>JAEKKH010000099.1 GCA_019510465.1 Burkholderiales bacterium | reverse complement strand
ACCCGGGCGTTCAGCCCCAGCGCCGGAAGATCAACGACGTGTTGATCCCGCCGAACGCGAAATTGTTGCTCATGACGACGTCGGTCTCGATGACGCGGCCGTCGCCCGTGATGTAGTCGAGCGCGCCGCAGCGCGGGTCGACCTCCTCGAGGTTCAGCGTCGGGGCGAACCAGCCCTCGCGCATCATCTCGATGGTCATCCACGCCTCGAGCGCGCCGCAGGCGCCGAGGGTGTGGCCCATGTAGCTCTTAAGCGAGCTGATCGGCATGTGCGCCCCCAGCACCTCGCCGGTGGCCTGCGACTCGGCCATGTCGCCCTGCTCGGTGGCGGTGCCGTGCGCGTTGACGTAGCCGATCGACTCGGGCGTCAGGCGCGCGTCGACCAGCGCCAGCCGCATGGCCTGCGCCATCGTGGCGGCGTTCGGGTGCGTGACGTGCGTGCCGTCGGAGTTGGTGCCCCAGCCCAGCAGCTCGGCGTGGATGCGGGCGCCGCGCGCCTGCGCGTGCCCGAGCTCCTCCAGCACCAGCGTGCAGGCGCCCTCGCCCAGCACCAGCCCGTCGCGCTTCGCGTCGAACGGGCGCGGCGTGAGCGCCGGCGCGTCGTTGCGGACGCTGGTGGCGAACAGCGTGTCGAACACGGCCGCCTCCGTGGCGTCGAGCTCCTCGGAGCCGCCGGCCAGCATCGCGACCTGGCGTCCGCTCTGGATCGCCTCGAACGCATAGCCGATGCCCTGGCTGCCGGAAGTGCAGGCGCTCGACGTCGTGATGATGCGACCCGTCAACCCGAAGAACACGCCGATGTTGACGGCCGCGGTGTGCGACATCATCTTGATGTACGTGTTGGCGTTGATGCCCTCGGTGGACTTGTCCTGCATCATGCGGCCGAAGTCGCCGATGGCCGCCGGCGTGCCGGCCGACGAACCGTACGACACGCCCATGCGCCCGCTCGTGACCAGCGGATCGCCCAGCAGCCCGGCGTCGGTCAGGGCGAGTTCGCTCGCGCGCGTGGCCATCAGCGCCACGCGGCCCATGCTGCGCGTGGACTTGCGGTTGTAGTGCGCGGGCAGCTCGAACGGCCGCGCCGGCGCGCCAAGGCGCGTGTTCAGGCCGTCGTACTGCGCCCAGCCCTCCATGAGCCGCACGGCGTTGCGGCCGCTCCTGAGCGCCGCGAGCACGGTGGGCCAGTCGTGGCCCAGCGGGCTCAGCGCGCCGAAACCGGTGACGACGACGCGCTTCATCCGAGCATGCCCCCGTTGACCGAAATGACCTGGCGCGTGATGTACGCCGCCTCCGGCCGCAGCAGGAACGCCACCAGCGCGGCCACCTCGTCGGGCGTTCCCATGCGGCGCAACGGGATGATCTTCATCGCTTCCTCCAGTATCTCGGGCGGCACCATCTCGGTGTCGATCAGCCCGGGCGCGACGCAATTGACGGTGATGTTGCGCTTGGCGAGCTCGATGGCGAGCGACTTCGTCGCCGCGATCACGCCCGCCTTGGCGGCACTGTAGTTGGTCTGTCCGCGGTTGCCCATCAGCGCCGACACCGATGCGAGCGTCACGATGCGGCCCGGCCTGCGGCGCTGGACCATGGGCATGACCACGGGATGCAGCACGTTGTAGAAGCCGTCGAGGTTGGTGTGGACGACGGCGTCCCAGTCTTCGCCGCTCATCGCGGGGAACGCGTTGTCGCGCGCGATGCCGGCGTTGCAGACGACGCCGTAGTACGCGCCGTGCCCGGCGATGTCGGCCTGCAGCGCGGCGGCGGCGGCGGCGCGGTCGGCGACGTCGAACGCCAGCACGCGCGCCTTCGCGCCGAGCGCGGCGATCTCGTCGCACACCGCGCCGGCCTGCGCCAGCGCGCTGCGGCAATGCACCACCACGTCGTGGCCCTCGCGCGCGGCCGCCAGCGCGATCGCGCGCCCGATGCCCCGGCTGGCGCCGGTCACCAGCACGGTGCCGCGCCCTTCCCTGTCGTTGGTCTCGGTCATTCCTGTCATTCCCTCGGCGCGCCGGACGGCGCCGCCTGTTTCGAATCGGCGGGCGGCTCGTAGACGCTCAGGCGTCCGCTCGCCAGCACGCGGCCGCCGTGCTCGATGCGGCAGTCGAACATGCCCAGCCCGTTGTCGCCCATCAGCTCGCACTGTGCCAGCACGCGCAGGTCGGCGCCGACGGGGAACACCGGCACCGCGGCCTCGTAGCGGCGGCTGCCCAGCAGATAGCCGACCTTCGGCGATCCGCCCGCGGCACGGGCGCGCGCACCCGACCAGGCGGCGACGGCCTGCGCCATGTACTCGATGCCCACCCACGCGGGCACGCCGTCGTCGCCGCCGAACACGCCGTCGACGGGCACGCGCACGCGCGCCTCGATGCCGTGCTCGTCGCTGTGCTCGACGGCGTCGAGCAGGCTCAGCGGGCCGCGATGCGGCACCCACGCGTCCATCGCGCGGGGCGGCCACGGGCCGTCGGGGACATGCCCGCGCGCGGTCATGGCTGCGAGAACAACAACGACGCGTTGCTGCCGCCGAACGCGAACGAGTTGCTCAGCACGTGGCGCGCGGGGCGGCCCAGCGCGAAACCCGGGGCGACGACCCGCAGCGGCGGTAGCGCGGGGTCGGCGGCGCCGTCCCACCAGTGCACCGGCAGGCGGCCGAACGGGTTGTCGACCAGCGCGTGCCAGGCGAACGCGGCCTCGATGGCACCGGCGGCCGCCAGCGCATGGCCGGTCAGCGGCTTGGTGGAACTCACCGGCACGTCGCGGCCCAGCACGCGTTCGACGGCCAGGCTTTCCATCGCGTCGTTCTGCTCGGTGGCGGTGCCGTGCAGGTTGACGTAATCGACGTCGCCCCCCGCCACCCTGGCGCGCGCCAGCGCGCGCTGCATGGCCTCGGCGGCGCCGCGGCCGCTGGGCTCGGGGGCGGACATGTGGTGCGCGTCGGCGCTCTCGCCCCAGCCGGACAGGCGCACGGGCCCCGCGTCGCGTCCCATCAGGAACAGCGCGGCGCCCTCGCCGATGTTGATGCCGCGGCGGTTGGCCGACAGCGGGTTGCAGCGCTCGGCCGACACCGCATCCAGCGCCGAGAAACCCGCGATCGTGAAGCCCGACAGCGCATCGACGCCGCCGGCCACCACCGCGTCGACCTGCCCCGAGCGCAGCAGCCGCGCGCCCGTGGCCAGCGCCTTCGCGCCCGACGAGCATGCCGTCGAGATGGCGTACGCCGGTCCGGCCACCCCCAGTTCGCGCACCGCGCATTGGGCCGCGTTGCCCATCTCCTGCAGCGCGTAGTCGTAGTGCGCCGGCCAGCCGAAGCCGCTGTGGACCTGGCGGATCGCCGCGACGCCCTCGTCCAGGCCCGCGGTGCTCACGCCCAGCACGACGGCCACGCGCGCCGGCCCGAAACGCTCGATGGCGGCCTGCACGCGCCCGCGCAACGGCGCCAGCGCGGCCAGCAGCAGCGCGTTGTTGCGGCTGCGCTCACGGTGCGGCAAGGCGTCCAGCGCGGGCAGGGGCGTGGACACGCGCCCAAGCGCCAGCACGCGGCCCGGAGTATGCGCGTCGGTGGGAGCGACGCCCGAGGGCGCGTCCGCCCACAGGCCGGCGCGGATCGCCTCGGGCGTGTCGCCGAGCGCGCAGACGCAGCCGTGGGCCTGGAGAAAGATGGCAGTCATGTCGGATTGGCGGAGGCGGCGGCGTCGTCGCCGAGATCGCGCGACTCGATCTTGAGCTGGAAATGCTCGCGCCGCTGGTCGAACAGCGCCAACAGCGGGCCGAGCCGCGTGATCACCGTCACGACCTGGCCGTCCTGCGTGAGCGTGCGCACGTTGCCGTCCTCGACGAGGCGCCAACCGGCCGGCAGCGCGGCCTGGATCGCGTCGACCGGCCACAGCGTCAGCTGCAGGTCGCTCAGGATGCGCGAGCCGGAGACCTCCTGCGGCCACCAGGACGCCTTGCTCTCGGTGAGCGTCGTGCCATCCCAGTCGAGGCGGGCGGCGACCTGCCCCATCGCGAGCAAGCCCATCCGGACATGACGCGCGTCGGCCTCCAGCAGCACGTCGAGCTGCTGGTCGCGCCCCGGTGCGTGCAGCGTCAGATGCTGCTGCAGGTTCAGCGGACGGCCCAGCAGCGCCGGCGCGAGCCGCAGCTGCGGCGTCGCGTGCGCGGCCGGGGCAGGCGCGGTGGCGCAGCCCGCCAGCACGAGCGCAGCCGCCGCGGCGGCGATGCGGATCAGGCGCTGCACAGTTCCTCCAGCACCGCGAGGCGCCGCCTGGCCTGCGCCACGTAGGGGTTGGCCGGATCCCAGGCATAGCCGGCCAGGATCGAGCAGATCATGCGGCGGATGTCGGGCGTGTGCCGGCTGTGGAAGATGACGCGCTGGAAGCCGCCCTCGTACCACGCGTCGACGAAGGTGCGGAAGGTGTTGACGCCGTACTTCAGCGGCTCGGCGTAGTCGGCCTGCCAGTCGACCGCCTCGCCGGCGAACTCGCGCGCGATGCACCGGGTGGCCAGTGCGGCCGACTTGAACGCGATCGTGATGCCGCTGGAGAAGATCGGGTCGAGGAACTCGCCGGCGTTGCCCAGCAGCGCGAAGCCGGGGCCCCACAGCGACTTCACGTTGGCCGAATAGCCCGACAGGTAGCCGACGCGCGTGTCCCACACCGCGTCCGCGAACAGCACGGACAGGTTCGCGTCCTCGCCGATCAGCGCGCGCAGCTTGTCGGCCTCGCTGCCGGGATAGCGCGCGAGGAAGTCGGGCTTGGCGACCACGCCCAGCGAGCAGCGGCCGCCACCGATCGGGATCGTCCAGTACCAGACGTCCGGGTGGCGCGGGTGCACGGTCACGCGCACCTTGAAGCGGTCGAACGGCACGTCCGCGGGGATGCGGTCCTCCACCTGCGTGAACAGCGCGCCGCGCACGGGGAAGTCGGACGGCAGTTCGAGGTCCAGCAGCCGTGGCAACGTGCGGCCGAAGCCGCTGGCGTCCAGCACGAAGCGCGCCTCGACCTCGTAGGTGGCGCCGTCGCCGTCGCGCACGGACACGCGCGGACGCGCGCCCGAGACGTCCGCCGCCGTCACGGTATGGCGGTAGCGGATCTCCGCGCCCTGGCGCTGCGCCGCGTCGGCCAGCACCTTGTCGAAGGTGGCGCGCGGCACCTGGTAGGTGGTGCCCCAGCCGTCGCTGAACTTGTCGCGGAAGTCGAAGTCGGTGTACTTGTCGCCCCATGCGAACGCAGCGCCGTTCTTGTGCTGGAAGCCGGCCTCGACGACGTCGCGCAGCATGCCGGCGGCCTCGATGTACTCCATGCTCTGGGGCAGCAGGCTCTCGCCGATGACAAAGCGCGGGAACTGCTCGCGCTCGAGCACGAGCACGCGCCGACCCTGCTGGCGCAGGAACGCGGCGGCGACGGCGCCGGAGGGGCCGGCGCCGATGATGACGACATCGGTCTGTTGAACGTTCATGGCTGCATTCTGGAGGAACACGACGCCGTCACGGCGCGGTTTCGAGGGGGACGGGCCGGTAGCAAGGCGCGACAAGCCAGACGATGAGGATGCCCAGCAGCAGCGTGAGCCCGAAGGCGTGAAGCGCCGGCGTGCTTGACAGTGCCAGCAGGCCGAACGACAGCCAGGTGCTGGCGGCGCCCAGCACCACCGACAGCCAGGCCGAGCCGGCGCCGGTGTCCTCGCGTTCCAGCAGGAAGATGCCGTAGTCGATGCCGATGCCCAGCAGCAGCGCCAGCGCGAGCACGTTGAACAGTTGCAGCGGCTGGCCGGTGAGCGCCAGCAGCGCCAGCGTGCCGGCGGTGGCCACCGCGGTGGGCAGCCAGGCGCGCCACGCGCGGCGGCCGTAGCGCCAGGCCAGCGCCAGCAGCACCGCCGCATGGCCGGCGACGAGCAGCAGGCCCATCGTCTGCCGATAGCGCCCGAGCAGCGCCGACACCGACTGCACCTGGTCGACCCAGCGCACGCCGGGCAGGCCGTCGGCGCTGCGGGCGATGTACGGCAGCGCGGCGAGGTCGCGCACGCCGCGCAGCATCACGACGCTGGCGAACGCCGTGCCGTCGTCGCGCTTCGGGACGGCGCCGATCCACAACGCACGGGCCGCGGTCGAGGCCGTCGACGCGAGCCATTTCTCGAGCGTCAGCGGCGCGGCGTCGAATGCGGCGCGATGCTGCGACTCGCCCAGCACCCGGTCGACGCCGGCGATCACGCCCACCTCCACGCGCCTGGTCAACGCGGCATCCGCGGCTTGGCGCGCCTGCGAGGGCACCCAGTCGGACAGCGCGCGGTAGCCGGCCAGCTCACCGTCGCCGACGCGTGCGTCCAGCCGCGCCTTCAGCGTCTCCTCGCGCTGCAGCACGTCGTCGGGGCTGGCGCCGCGCACGACGAAGAACTGCGACGGCGCCGCCAGGCCCAGCAGCCGGCCGATCTCGCGCTGCGCGTCGACCAGCGGCTTCGGCGCCCCCTGCAGCTGGCGCAGGTCGTCGTCGACCTTCAGGCGCGCGATGCCGGCCACGCAGGCCGCCAGCAGCACGGCGTGCACGAGCCAGGAGCGGCGCGTCGCGCCGAAGCGCGGCCAGCGCGCGTAGCCGTCGACGATCCATGCGGAGAAGCGCGTGGCGCGCACCGCGCCGCGATCGATCCACGGGAACCAGGCGACGGTCGTGACGAACGCGCCCAGGATGCCCACGACCGAGAACAAGGCCATCTGGCGCAGGCCGGGAAACGGCGGCAGCCCCAGCGCGACGTAGCCCAGCACGCTGGTCAGCAGCGCCAGCGCGAGGCCCGGCAGCAGCGTGGCCATCAGCCTGAGCGGCGGCGCGTCCGGCGCCCCCTGGCGGCTGGCGAAGTAGTAGAGGCCGTAGTCCTCGGCGCAACCGACGAGGCTGGCGCCGAACACGGTCGTCAGCAGGTGCACGTGGCCGTACACCCACGACGTCACCGACAGCGCCATCGCCACGCCCACCAGCAGCGACAGCGCCATGAGCAGGCGCGGCCACAGCGAACGGAACGCGAGGAACACCAGCACGAGCACGCCGGCCACCGAGCCCCAGCCGATCGTGTTGACCTCGAGCTTCGCGCGCGATGCCGCATGCTCCGCGAACAGCGGCACGCCGCCGGCCAGCACCTTCGCGCCGGGCACGGCGGCCATCGCCGCGGCGCGGCCGTCGTCGAGCGCGACCGAGACCGTCGCGTCCCCGCTCATCGAGAAGGCGGCACCGGTCGTCTCCTCCAGCAGCACGACCCATTCGAGTCCGCCGTCGCTGAGCGCGAGCCGGCCGTCGCGCGGCCGGGCGCGCGTGTCGCTCGCGCGCGCCAGCCACCACTGCGGCCACAGCGCGAGCGGGTCGGCGTTCCAGTCGGCGAGCCGATAGCCGCCGCCGGGCTGCGCCAGCGCAGCGAGCGCGGACTGCACGAGCGCGCCCGGCGCCGCGTGTTCCAGCTGCGCGCGCTGCGCGGGCGTCAGCAGGCGGTCGCGATACGGCGCGTAGAACGCGAGCGTGTCGCCCAAGGTGTCGGGCCCGGCCATCGCGCCGCGCTTCAGGGCGACGTGGCCGGTGGCGTCGCCGGCCATGGCGGCCCGCTCCCAGGCCGCGGCCGCCTTCTGCGCGCCGGCCCAGTCGGGTGCGCCGATCATCACGACGACCTGTCGCGTCACCTGGCCGGCGAGCTGGCGCGTGGCGATGCCGACCTCGCGCGCCTGCTCGTCCTGCGGCAGCAGCGCCATCACGTCGGTGTCGAACTGCGCGTGGCGCCAGAACGTGAACTGGTGCGCGGCCACGACGATGCAGAACGCGAGCCAGAGCCACGCGGCCACCTGCCACGGCAGGCGGCGCACGGGCCGCGTCGGGTCGTCACGCCTCATTGGAAGCGTGCCGCCTCGTCGGGCGCCAGCGCCGTCGCGGGCACCTGGTGCGAGAAGCGGATCTGCGTCGTGTCGCCGCGTGTCTCCTCCAGGCGCACGGACTGCACGTCGCGCTCGCCCGCGAGCGTCGCGCGCGCGAGGAACTTCGCGATGCCGGGGTCGCGCGGCGTCAGCGTCAGCGTCCAGCCGGGCTCGGCCTGCGCGTCCATCAGGTTGCCGGTGCCGCCGTCCGGGTTGCGCGTGAACAGCCTCGTGCGCGTCACGACCAGCGTCGTCTCGAACGGCTCGCGCGTGTGCCACCACACGCCCTGGCCGCGCGCGACCACGAACTCGCCCTTCGAGACGAGCGCGTTCCTGAAGCCCTTGAGCGTCCTCGTCTGCTCGAACTCGCCCTTGAGCACCGGCGCGCTCCGCAGGCGATCGTGGATCAGCTTGAGCGAGTCGCCCGCAGGTGCGGACGCGGAAGCCGATGCAGAAGGCGCCGGCGTCGCGGCGAACGACGCGGCCCCCGCCAGCGCCAGCGCGGCGAGCGCGGTCGCGCGCACGAGCCGGCTCATATGGCGACCTCCGCCCTGCGGGCTGCGGGCCGCGGTGCGAGCGTCCTTCGGGCGGCCGTGCGTTCGCTCATAAGGCAACCTCCGCCCTGCGGGCTGCGGTGCGAGCGTCCTTCGGGCGGCCGTGCGTTCGCTCATGGCGCCACCCCCAGCCGCTCCCACAGCACGCGCGGGCAGACGTACTGCATCTCGCGCGTGGCCATGTCGACGGCCACCTGGATCGACATCGCGGTGTGGACCTTGCCGCCCGTCGCCTT
>JAEKKH010000339.1 GCA_019510465.1 Burkholderiales bacterium | reverse complement strand
CCTCGCCATCTACCGCCGCTGGTTCGAGTCGCCGCTGCCGGCGCTGGGGCTGAACCTGAAGCTGCCGATGAGCGCGGCCTTCCGCCGCGTCATCGCCAAGCCGACCGATTCGCCCGACCCGGAGCGCTATCGCTAGGACAGACGGCTGGCGGGCCGAGAGCCGTCCCCGCGGGGGACCGACCTGACTTGCCGGCGTTCAGCCGGCGCAAGCTGGGCGAGGGGTCAACGAAACGCATCCAGCACGATGCCATGCCGGTTCAGCTTGTCGTACAGCGTCTTCCTCGGCGTGCCCAGCAGCTCCATCGCGGCCGGCACCTTGCCCTGGCAGCGGCGCAGGGCCTGCTCGATCAGCGTCTTCTCGATGAGATCCATCTGCCGCGCCAGGTTCAGCGACGGCACGGCCTGCAGCGCGGCCTGGGGGTCCAAGTCGTCCAGCGCCAGCACGAAGCGGTCGGCCGCGTTGCGGATCTCGCGCACGTTGCCGGGCCAGTCATGGGCCATCAACTCGCGCAGTTTCTCGGGCGTCAGCTCGGGCGCCGCGCGCTCGTAGCGAGCGCAGGCCTGCACGATGAAATGCTCGAACAGCAGCGGGATGTCCTCGCGGCGTTCGCGCAACGGCGGCAGCTTGAGTGTGGCGATGTTGAGGCGGTAGTAGAGGTCGTTGCGAAACTCGTTCTTGGCGGCCTGCTCGCGCAGGTCCGACTTGCTGGCCGCGATGAAGCGCACGTTGATGGGCAGCTCCTCGTTGGACCCCAGCCGCTCGATGCGCCGTTCCTGCAGCACGCGCAGCAGCTTGATCTGCAGCGCGATGGGCATGGTCTCGATCTCGTCGAGCAGCAGCGTGCCGCCGTTGGCATGCTCGATCTTGCCGATGCGGCGCTTGGCGGCGCTGGTGAACGAGCCGGGCTCGTGGCCGAACAGCTCGCTCTCGAACAGCGCCTCGGGCAGGCCGCCGCAGTTGATGGCGACGAAGTGGCGGTCGCGGCGCGCGCTCTGGTCGTGCAGGCAGCGGGCTACCAGCTCCTTGCCGGTGCCGGTCTCGCCGACGATGAGCACGTCGGCCGAGGTGCCCGCCAGGTTGAGCACCTGGCGGCGCAGCTGCTGCATGGCCGGCGACTGGCCCAGCAAGGCGGCCTCGATGCCGCTGGCGCGTTGCAACTGGGCGCGCAGCTCGTCGGCCGAGTGGCGCAGCGTGCGCAGGTCCAGGGCCCGGTGCGCGACGTCGAGCAGGCGCTCGGGTGCGAAGGGCTTCTCGATGAAGTCGTAGGCGCCGGCACGCATGGACTGCACGGCCATGGCCACGTCGCCGTGGGCGGTGATGAGGATGGTCGGGATGCCCGGGTCCGTCGCCTGCACATGGGCCAGCAGCGCGCGGCCGTCCATGCCGGGCAGGCGCACGTCGGTGATGACGATGACGGGCGCGCCGGGCTGGATGTGGGGCAGGGCCTCTTCCGCGCTGCGGCACGGGACGACGGCCAGGCCCTCCAGCTCCAGCGTCTGCGTGAGGCTGACCCGCACCGGCAGGTCGTCCTCGACGAACACGACCTTGTAGCCCTCAAACATCTCCATGCTCCTCTGCGTGCCATGTGTCGACGGCGAGGTCGAACTCGAAACTCATGCCGTGCGCCAGGCGTTCGGCGCGCAGCGCACCGCCGAACTCATGCATGATCTTGGCCGAAATGACGAGGCCCAGGCCCAGTCCCTCGCCGGCCGGCTTGGTGGTGAAGAACGGCTCGAACAGGTGTTGAAGCTGCTCGTCGCTGACACCCGCGCCGATGTCCTGCACCTTGACGAGCACGCGCCGTCCCGCATCCAGCGAGACGGCCTTCACCCGCAGGTGGCGTTCAGGCTCCATCTGCATCGCGTCGATCGCATTGCCGAACAGGTTGACCAGCACCTGCTCCAGCCGGTTGGCCTCGGCCCGCACGCGCAGGCCCGAGGTGATGTCGATGTCGGTCCGCAGGTCCAGCGCACGGCTGCGGTGCTCCAGCAGCAGCAAGGCGTTGCGCACGCAGCCCAGCAGCGGCGTGCTGCCTACGACCTGCTCGTCGGCCTTGCGCGCGAAGCTCTTGAGCTGGCGGGTGATCTGGCTCATGCGCTCGACCATGTCGTCCATGATCTGCAGATTGGCGGCGACCGCATCCTGGCGGCCGTTTTCCAGCAGACGCATGGAGTTGCGCGCCAGCGCGCGCAGCGCCGTCAGCGGCTGGTTGATCTCGT
>JAEKKH010000098.1 GCA_019510465.1 Burkholderiales bacterium | reverse complement strand
GACCCGGCGCGGATGCGCCAGCGTCTCGTGCGCGGCATGCAGGCGCCGCACCAGCACCTGGATGAACGCCTTGTCGAAGCGCATGCGCGTCTCGGCGCTGAGCTGGGTCAGCGATTCCGGCGTGAACGAGACGGTGGTGCAGGGCTCGGAGACGATGATGTCGGCGCTGTGCCGGCGCAGGTCGGGGCTGGGCGCGAGGTAGGCCATCTCGCCCACCGACGTGCCCGCGCCCAGGCGCGCCACGCGCTGGCCGTCGCGGAAGACCTCCACCTCGCCCTGCGCGATGATGTGGAAGGTGTTGCCCTCCTGGCCTCGCCGGTAGACCCGGTGGCCGTAGTGCAGCCGCAGCCACTTCGCGCGGTGCACCACCTCCCACAGCTCGACGTCGTCGAACGCGGAGAAGAAATCGAGCGAGCGCAGCAGGTTGAAGCGCTCGGAGTCGAGCACCTTCTGCAGGCGTCCGCGCGGCACCTGGTGGTTGACGATCAGCCCCGACAGCGCCTGCGCGAAGCTTTCCCAGTCCTGCGGCCGGTCGTCCTTGTTCTTGGCGAGCGCGCTCAGGATCACGTTCTCCAGCGCGGGCGTGACGCCCTCGCGCAGGCTCGTGAGCGGCGGCGGCTGGTTGTGGAAGATCTGGTTCATCAGCGCGACCTGGGTCTGCGCGTCGAACGGCGGGCGGCCGGAGACCAGGTGGTACAGGACGGCGGCCAGCGCGTAGATGTCGGTGCGGCAGTCGAGTGCGTTGCCCTCGATCTGCTCGGGCGACATGTAGGCGAGCGAGCCGACGCGGTGGATCTGCGTCGCCTCCGAATTGGTGTTGAGCACGCTGCCGAAGTCGCTCAGCTTGACGTCGACGACCTCGCCGTCCTGCATCACGGTCAGGATGTTGGCCGGCTTGACGTCGCGGTGGATCAGGCCCTGCCGGAAGACGTAGCCGAGCGCCATCGCGCACTTGAAGCCGATCTCGACCACCTGCTCCAGCGGCAGCAGGCGATCGGGGCGGCAGAAGTCGCGCAGGGTCACGCCCGGCACGTACTCCATCACCAGGTAGGGCACCTGGGCGTCGCTGAACGCCTCGTACAGCTGCACGACGTTCGGATGGTTCAGGCGTCCGACCAGCGCCGCTTCGGCGGCGAAGAAGCGCGACCAGAAATGCGCGTCGACGGCCGCCGTCTCGGACGACAGCCGCAGGCGCTTGATGGCGACCTCGCGGTCGTGTGCCTCGTCGCGCGCCCGGAACACCTCGCTGGTGGCGCCGTCGCCGAGGCGGCCGAGCACCGCGTACTGGCCGATCGACGACGGCAGTTCGCCGTGCGGCAGCTCGCGCTCGGTCAGCTCGGCGTTGAAGACGGATTCGCTCATCGGACGGGTTTGTTGGCGGGGACGCCGGCGTCTGGCTTCCGGACGCCATGTGTCAGGTTCGATATTGATGCTTCCGGGCGGGTTCCGAACCCGCGAGAAGCAGCCGATTCCAGGCTTGTTCACTTTAAGGCTGGCCGCGAGGCGCATCCAGGCTCTCGGCAAGCGAGGGTCATCGCCCGGGCCGAACCGAGCTCCCCTCGGGGCGCAGCGACCAGCGGGAGCGTGAGGGCACCATCTAGAATCCCTGCATGATCCAAGCCAAGTCCGAGCTGGCGCAAGCCCTGGCGGCGGCCGTCGCCCAGGTGGCGCCGGACGTCGCATCGACCCCCGCGTTCGAATCCCCCAAGCAGGCCGCCCACGGCGACCTGGCCATCACCGTCGCCATGCAGCTGGCCAAGCCGCTGCGCCTGGCCCCGCGCGCCGTCGCCGAGAAGCTGGTCGCGGCGCTGAACGAGCAGCCGGCCGTGCGGCGCTGGGTGTCCGCCCTCGAGATCGCCGGCCCCGGCTTCATCAACCTGCGCCTGTCGCCGGCGGCCAAGCAGGCCGTCGTCACCGAGGTGCTGGCCGGCGGCGAGCGCTTCGGCATCCAGCCGGCCAACGGCAACAAGGTCATCGTCGAGTTCGTGTCGGCCAACCCGACCGGGCCGCTGCACGTGGGCCACGCCAGCCAGGCGGCGCTCGGCTCGACCGTGTGCAACCTGCTCGCCAGCCAGGGCTGGGCGGTGCAGCGCGAGTTCTACTACAACGACGCGGGCGTCCAGATCGGCACGCTGGCCCACAGCACGCAGCTGCGCATCAAGGGCTTCAAGCCGGGCGACCCGTGCTGGCCGACCGATCCGGAGAACCCGGAGAGCAAGAAGTTCTACAACGGCGATTACGTCGCCGACATCGCCGCCGACTTCCTCGCCAGGAAGACGGTCAAGGCCGACGACCGCGAGTTCACGGCGTCGGGCGACCCGGACGACCTCGACTCGATCCGCCAGTTCGCGGTGGCGTACCTGCGCCACGAACAGGATCTCGACCTGCAGGCCTTCGGCGTGCACTTCGACAACTACTTCCTCGAGACGAGCCTGTACGCGAACAACGCCGTGGAGACCACGGTGGCCAAGCTGATCGCCTCGGGCAAGACCTACGAGCACGAGAACGCGCTGTGGCTGCGCACCACCGAGTACGGCGACGACAAGGACCGCGTCATGCGCAAGTCCGACGGCACGTACACGTACTTCGTGCCCGACGTCGCCTACCACCTGGACAAGTGGGAGCGCGGCTTCCTCAAGGCCATCAACGTGCAGGGCAGCGACCACCACGGCACCGTCGCCCGCGTGCGCGCCGGCCTGCAGGCGGCGGGCGAAGGCGTGCCCCAGGGCTGGCCCGACTACCTGCTTCACAAGATGATCACCGTCATGCGCGGCGGCGAGGAGGTCAAGATCTCGAAGCGCGCCGGCAGCTACGTGACGCTGCGCGACCTGATCGACTGGACCAGCCGCGACGCCGTGCGCTTCTTCCTCGTCAGCCGCAAGGCCGACACCGAGTTCGTGTTCGACGTCGACCTGGCACTGAAGCAGAACGACGAGAACCCGGTGTTCTACGTGCAGTACGCGCACGCCCGCATCTGCTCCGTGCTGCGCCAGTTCGCCGACAAGGGCGGCGACCTGTCCCGGGTGGACGCCGCCGACCTCTCGCTGCTGACCGCCGCATCGGAGGCCGCCTTGATGCTCAAGCTGGCCGAATTCCCGGACACGCTGACGGCCGCAGCACGCGACCTCGCGCCGCACGACATCGCCTACTACGCCCGAGGCGTCGCCGCCAGCTTCCACTCGTACTACGCCGCCGAGCGCTTCCTCGTCGACGATCCCGCCCTGGCGCTGGCGCGGCTCGCACTGCTGAAGGCTTCGGGCCAGGTCCTGCGCAACGCGCTCACCATCCTGGGCGTCAGCGCGCCCGAATCGATGAACCGCGACGAACCCGCCGCCTCCTGATCATTCGGAACCCGCTCGTGAAACCTTCCTTGAAGAACCAACGGGGCGGCTTCGCCCTGGGCTTTGTCGTCGGCCTCCTGATGGGCCTGGCCGTGGCGCTGGCAGTGGCGTTGTACGTCACCAATGCCAAGGTGCCGCTGCTGAGCAAGGGCCAGTCGCGCACGCCCGAGCAGGACGCCGCCGAGGCCGAGCGCAACAGGACCTGGGATCCGAACGCGGCGCTGGCCGGCAAGCCGCCGGTGCGCCCGGTCGCGCCCGCGGCCGCGCCGTCGGCGCCGGCCTCCGACACCGCCATCGTGCCGCGCACCCCGGGCCCGGTGCTGCCGCCGCCGCCCGAGACGGCGCGGGCGTCCGCCGCCGCGCGAAATGTGGAAATCCCCAAGAGCAGCCGCGATGCCGCGGCGATCCTCAATGGCAGCGACCCCAGCGAAGCCCGGGCCGCCGCAGCCGGCGCCGATCCTTTCATCTATTTCGTGCAAGTGGGCGCGTACTCCAAGCCAGAAGACGCCGAGCAGCAGCGCGCCAGGCTGGCGCTCGCCGGCCTGCGCGCGACGGTGACCGAGCGCGAGCAGAACGGCCGGACTGTCCACCGCGTGCGTCTCGGGCCGTTTGACAGGAGGGACGAGGCCGAGGCGCAGACCGATCGCGCCAAGGCGATCGATCCCGACGCGTCGCTCGTGCGCGTCGACCGCTCGAAACAGTGAACTCGGGGCCGGATCGCCGCTCTACAGGCGTCCGCCCCATCGCAGAAAGGATCCCCATGAACCGGCGCGAGTTTTCCGTCCAGCTGGCCGGCGTGGCCGGCGCCGCGGCGCTGTCCACCCTGCTTCCCGGCCTGGCGTTCGCGTCGCCCGGCGCCCCGGTCGAGGGGACCGACTACGACCGGCTGAAGACGCCGGTCAGCCTGCCCAAGACGGGCAAGGTCGAGGTGCTGGAGTTCTTCTGGTATGGCTGCCCGCACTGCAACCACTTCGAGCCGACGCTCGAGCCGTGGATCGCCAGGCTGCCCGCCGACGTGCATTTCCGCCGCGTCCACGTGCAGTTCAATGCACGCCAGGCCATCCACCAGCGCATCTACTACACGTGGGAGATGATGGGCCTGGTCGACAGGATGCACGCGAAGACGTTCGAGCGCTTCCACGTGCAGCGCCAGCCGATCGACAGCGAGGACGACATGCTGGCGTTCGCGAAGGAGAACGGCCTGGACGTCGCCAAGGTCAAGAGCACCTGGGAAGGCTTCGGCATGGGCACCCGCCTCGCGCAGGCGCAGCAGCTGTGCGACGACTACCGCGTGGACGGCGTGCCGATGATCGGCATCCACGGCCGCTACATCACCTCGGCGTCGCAGGGCGGCGAGGCGGCCTGCCTGGCCACCACCGATTCCCTGATCGCGCAGCTGCGCAAGACGGCCTGACGCGATGGATCGCCGCCGTTTCTCGCTGAATGCCGCCAGCCTCGCGGGCGCGCTGGCCCTCGCGGGCGCCGCCCTGCCGCGGCGCGTCCGCGCGCAGGGCGCCACGCCGGTCGAGGAGCGCGACTACCAGACGCTCGCCCGCCCGGTCGCCGTGCCGCCCGACGGCAAGATCGAGGTGATCGAGTTCTTCTGGTACGGCTGCCCGCACTGCTTCGCGTTCGAGCCCGTCATCGAACCCTGGATCGCGCAGCTGCCGCCCGACGTGCACTTCCGCCGCGTGCCGGTCGGCTTCGACGCCCGCAAGCAGGTCCACCAGCGCATCTTCTACACCTGGGAGGCGCTGGGGCTCGTCGAGCGGATGCACGGCAAGACCTTCGCGCGCTTCCACGTGCAGAAGAAGCCCATCGACTCGTTCGACGACATGCTGGTCTTCGCCAAGGAAAACGGCCTGGACACGGCCAAGGTCGAGAACGCCTGGCGCAGCTTCGGCACGGACGTCAAGTGCAAGGAGGCCAACCAGCTGGAAGACGCCTACGGCATCGAGTACATGCCCGAGATGGCGGTGGGCGGCCGCTTCATCGCCGTCGCCCAGCCGGCCTTCGGCCACGCCAGCGTGCTTGCCACCACCGACTGGCTGATCGACCGCGTCCGCCAGCGCCGCTGAGCCGCGCCGCGGGAGCGTTGGGCGCCGCCGACACCTCGAACAACCCGCCTCGACATGGGGCGTCGAAGTGCGCACCGGAGAGGCGCGCGGGATAGAATGATCTGCAATTTCCGTGCCGATCACGATGCGTCCGCTTACAACTCCCCTCCCGACCGAAGCCCCCCGTGACGCGGCCCTGCGCTGCCGGGGCGTCGCGGGGTCGCGCACCGCGCTCGCGCTGGTGGCCGCCGCCCTCGCCACGCTGTGCGCCGGCGCGCACGCCGAGAAGGCCGACCGCGGCAAGCCGATGAGCGTCACGAGCGCCGGCCAGGCGCCCGACGTGGTCGACCTGAAGAAGCACAGCGCCGTCTTCACGGGCGACGTCGTCATCACGCAGGGCACGCTGGAGATCCACGCCGACCGCGTCGAGGTCAGCGAGGATCCGGACGGCCAGCGCCTGGGCTATGCCTTCGGCTCCGCCGCCAGGCCGGCGACGTTCCGCCAGAAGCGCGACGGGGTAGACGAATACAGCGAGGGCGACGCCCAGCGCATCGAGTACGACAGCGCGGCCAACCGGGTGCGCTTCGTCGGCGCCGCCCACCTGCGCATGCTCAAGGGCACCGTCGTCACCGACCAGGCGAGCGCCGCGCTGATCACCTACGACACCGCCACCGACACCGTCAAGCTGGGCGCCGGCGGCCTCGAGGGCGCCGCCGCCAGCAGCGCCGGCGGCCGCACCACGGTCGTCTTCACGCCGAAGGCGCCGAGCTCGGCCCCGCCGCCCAAGCCGCTGGAGCTGCCGACGCCGGCATCGGGATCGGGCAAATGACCGACGAATCCCCGAGCACGGCGCAGGTCAAGCCTGGCACCGCGGTCTCGCCATCGGCCACGCCGGTGACGCCGCCGCCCGTCGGCTCGCAGCCGGCCCATGCGCCGGCCGGCAGCGCCGCGTCGCAGAGCCGGCTCGAGGCCGCCGGCCTGCGCAAGTCCTACGGCGCGCGCCTGGTCGTCAAGGAGGTGCACCTCGCGGTCAATGCCGGCGAGGTGGTCGGCCTGCTCGGGCCCAACGGCGCCGGCAAGACGACGACGTTCTACATGGTCGTGGGCCTCGTGCGCGCCGACGCGGGCGACATCCGCATCGACGGCCAGCCCATCTCGGCCAAGCCGATCCACCAGCGCTCGCGGCTGGGCCTGAGCTACCTGCCGCAGGAGGCCTCCATCTTCCGCAAGCTGACGGTCGACGAGAACATCCGCGCCGTGCTGGAGCTGCAGTACGACGAGAACGGCAAGGCACTCAAGCCGGCCGACATCGACAAGCGCCTGGACGGGCTGCTCAACGACCTGAGCCTGACGCACCTGCGCGACTCGCCGGCGCCAGCGCTCTCGGGCGGCGAGCGCCGCCGTGTCGAGATCGCGCGCGCGCTGGCGACGCAGCCGCGCTTCATCCTGCTGGACGAACCGTTCGCCGGCGTCGACCCGATCGCCGTCATCGAGATCCAGCGCATCATCGGCTTCCTGAAGGCGCGCGGCATCGGCGTGCTGATCACCGATCACAACGTGCGCGAGACCCTGGGCATCTGCGACCGCGCCTACATCATCAGCGAGGGCCGCGTGCTGGCCGAAGGCACGCCGGCGGAGATCGTCGAGAACCCCGACGTGCGACGCGTCTATCTCGGCGAACACTTCCGCATGTAGGGCTGCCAAGGTCGCGATCATGAAAGCCTCGCTGCAGGTCCGCCTGTCGCAACACCTGGCGCTGACACCGCAGCTGCAGCAGTCCATCCGACTGCTTCAGCTCTCGACCCTGGAACTGCACCAGGAGATCGAGCAGATGATGGAACAGAACCCGTTCCTCGAGCCCGAGGAGGATTCTCCTTCGCCCGAAGCCCCGCTCGACGCGCCGGACGCCAGCGCGCCCGCGGGCAGCGGCGACACCGTCAAGGCCGCCTCCGACGCCGAGGCCGACAGCCGCGCCGGCGGCGAAGGCGGCGACGAGCCCGCCGGCGTCGACGCCGCCGAATTCGGCACCACCGAGCGCGACGACTGGGAGAACGGCACCGAGCGCGACGACTTCGACGGCATCCGAGAACTGCCGTCGTCGTCCAGCGGCCAGTCGGGCGACAACGACGACGACTTCGAGCGCCAGAACCGCGCCGACGCCGGCGTCACGCTCGAGGATCACCTGCGCTCGCAGCTGAGCAGCCTGCGCCTCTCGGCGGAGGACGCGGCGGCGGTGCACGTGCTGATCGAGTCGCTCAACGAGGACGGCTACCTTGCCGACACGCTCGACGAGATCGCCGAGCGCCTGGCCGAGGTGCTGGGCGTCGAGGGCGAGGAAGAGCGCGAGGAGCTGATGGACCGCCTGCAGTGCGGCCTGAACTTCCTGCAGAGCATGGAGCCGACCGGCGTGGGCGCGCGCTCGCTGGGCGAGTGCCTGTGCCTGCAGCTGCGCCAGAAGCCGCCGGCCAGGTCCACCGCGGTCACGCTGCTGGCCGCGCTCAAGATCTGCACCGAGCACCTCGCCCTGCTGGCCAGGCGCGACTTCAAGAAGATCGCCGCGCTGATCGAGGCGGACGAGCCGACGGTGCGTGCCGCCCAGGGGCTGATCGTCGGCCTCGAGCCCAAGCCGGGCCGCCCGTTCACGCGCGCCGAGGCGCAGGTGATCGTGCCCGACGTCATCGTGATGAAGGTGGCGCGCCAATGGAAGGCCGTGCTCAACCCGGACGTGATGCCCAAGCTGCGCGTCAACGACCTGTACGCGCAGGCCATCAAGTCGCAGCGCGCCAGCGGCAGCCAGCTGTCGGCGCGGCTGCAGGAGGCGCGCTGGTTCATCCGCAACATCCAGCAGCGCTTCGACACCATCCTGCGCGTGTCGCAGGCCATCATCGAGCGGCAGAAGAACTTCT
>JAEKKH010000167.1 GCA_019510465.1 Burkholderiales bacterium | reverse complement strand
GGAATGATTGTTGACGAGGAGGGGCGCCGCGCGATCCGGTGTTTTCCCTCTGTGCGCGCGCGGCACCCGCATGCTTCGCGGTCGAGCGCACCCGAAGCCATCGCGCATGCGATTTGCCCGGCCCGCGGCATCCGACAAGGAAACCGCATGCCGATTCCCGGTCGTCGAGCGCGTCCCGCCGTGTTCGCGCCACATCGCACCTGCCCGTTCGGCGCCGCGCCGGCGCACCCGAGATGACGGCCGTCTTCTCGCGGCGCGCCGTGCTCGTGGTTCGCCTGGCCGTGCTCGCGCTGCTGGGCCTGTGCGTCGCGACCGTCCTCCTGTTCGTCTGGCGCGCCCGCGCCTACGAGCAGCTCGGCGAGCCGATCACGCAGCCGATCCCGTTCAGCCACAAGCACCACGTCGGCGACGACGGCATCGATTGCCGCTACTGCCACACGACGGTGGAGACCGCGGCGCACGCCGGCCTGCCGTCCACCGCGGTCTGCCTGGGCTGTCATTCGCAGCTCTTCCGCGACCAGCCGCTGCTCGCGCTGCTCCACCGCAGCGAGGCCAGCCACCAGCCGATCGCGTGGCAACGGGTGCACGTGCTGCCGGAGTTCGTCTACTTCAACCACGGCGTGCACGTCGCCAAGGGCGTGGCCTGCGTCGAGTGCCATGGGCGCGTCGACCAGATGCCGCTGGCGTGGCGCGCGCGTCCGCTGCAGATGCAGTGGTGCCTCGACTGCCATCGCGACCCGGCGGCCCGCCTGCGGCCGACATCGCAGGCGTTCTCGATGGACGCACCGCTGCCGCCGCCCGACCAGGCCGGGCTGCTCGCGCGCGAGGCCCACCTCGAGAGCCGCCGCCGCATGACCGACTGCTCCACCTGCCATCGCTGACGGCATGGCGCTTGCCACCCATCGTCCCGCCCGCCCCATGCACCCCCATCCGCACGCCCCCGACGACCCGCAGGTGATCCACATCGACCGCGCGGCCGGCGTGAACCGTCGCCAGGTGCTGGCGGCGATGGCGGCGTCGACGGCGCTGGCCAACACGGCTTGCTCGCCGCCGCCGCGCCTGCAGGCCCATCCGTACGTGGACCTGCCCGAGGCCGGCGGCGGCAACCTGCCGCTGTACTACGCGAGTGCCTTCGTGCGCGACGGCTTCGCGCACGGCGTGCTGGTGGGCACGCAGGAAGGCCGGCCGGTCAAGATCGAGGGCAATCCGTCGCATCCGTCCAGCCTGGGCGCGACCGACGCCTACGCCCAGGCCTCCGTGCTGCAGCTGTGGGATCCGGACCGCTCGACGGTCGTGCGCCAGCGCCTGGAGCGCGGCGGCGACACGCGCTCCGGGCAGACGCACGCGCCGCCCGTGATCGCGTCGTCGAGCTGGAGCGCGTTCGAAGCCGCCTGGCACGAACGCGCCGGCGCGCTGGCGGACCCGCGGGGCGGCGCGACGCTGCGGGTGCTCACCGGCCCGATGACCTCGCCCACCGAGCGCGCCCTGCTGGCCGCGCTGCTGGCGCGCGGCCCGCGCACGCGCTGGCATGTGCACGCCCCGCTGAAGGACGTCGCCGCCGCCGACGGCGCGTGGATGGCCTTCGGCCGCGCCGTGTCGCAGGTGCTGCATGTCGACCGCGCGCGCTGCATGCTCGCGCTCGCGGCCGATCCGTTCAGCGACGGTCCCGGCGCGGTGCGCCATGCGATGGACTGGTCGAATGCGCGCACCGCGCTGCGCGAAGGCGGCGCGGGCGCGCAGGCGCCGGCACTGTTCGCCGCCGAGGCCACGCCGGGCCTGTTCGGCGCGCGGGCCGACCATCGCGTCGCGCTGTCGCCGGCGCGCATCGAGGGGCTGCTGTGGCGCGTGGCGGCGCACTGGATGCCCGAGATCACGCCGGCCGACGTGGGGCTCGCCGATCCGGCGGTCGCGGCCTTCGAGCAGCAGCTGGTGGCCGCGCTGCGCGCCGCCGGCCCCGACGCGATCGTGATCGCCGGCGCCGGGCTGTCGGCCGAGGCGCACGCGCTGGTGCTCGCGCTGAACCAGCGCCTGGGCGCCATCGGGCGCACCCTCACGCTGATCGACCCGCCCGACGCCGCGCCCGGCGCCGGCACGCTGGCCGATCTCGTCGACGCGCTGAACGCCGGCGCCGTCGACACGCTGCTGGTGCTCGGCGCCAATCCGGCCTACGACGCGCCGGCCGCGTACGACATGCCGGGCGCGCTGCGCCGCGCGAAGCTGCTGGTGCATGCCGGCCTGCACGTCGACGAGACGGCCCTGCTGGCCCACTGGCACCTGCCGCTGTCGCACGCCTACGAGCAATGGGGCGACGCACGGGCGCACGACGGCAGCGCCACGCTGCTGCAGCCGGCGATCACGCCGCTGTACGACACCCGTTCGGCCGCCGAGCTCCTGGCGCTGCTGGCCGACGACCCGCTGCGCGACGGCCACGCGCTGGTGCGGCGCCAGTGGCACGCGGGTCGCAGCGGCGATTTCGATGCGTTCTGGCGCGCCAGCCTGCGTGCCGGCACGGTCGCGGACAGCGCGTCGCCGCCGCTGGAGGTGCATGCCGCACGCCTGCCGCCGCGGCTCGCGCTGCCGGCCGACCCCGCCACGACGATGCTCACCGCGCTGTTCGTCCCCGACGCCGCCGCCCACGACGGCAGCTTCGCCAACAACGGCTGGCTGCAGGAGCTGCCGCGGCCGTTCACCAAGCTGACCTGGGACAACGCCGCGCTGTTGAGCCCGGCCACGGCGCGGCGACTGGCCGTGGCCACCGGGGACGTCGTGCGGCTGCAGGTCGACACCCGCGCGCTCGAGGCGCCCGTGTGGGTGCTGGCGCAGCAGGCCGACGACGTCGTCACGCTGCCGCTGGGTTGCGGCCGGCGCCACGCCGGCCGGGTGGGCAACGACGTCGGCTTCGACGCCGGCGTGCTGCGCGCCGGCCACGCGCTGAGCGCGTCCGCGAGCCTGCAGAAGACCGGCCGCCACCACGCCTTCGCGGTGACCGAGCATGACATCGGCCAGCACGGCCGCGAGCTGCTGCGCACCGTCGCCGCGGGCAGCGGACTGCCGCCCGGGAAGCCGCGCGACCCGCTCTACCCGCCCTTCGCCAGCCCCGAGCATGCCTGGGCCATGGTGATCGACCTCGACGCCTGCATCGGCTGCAACGCCTGCACGATCGCGTGCCAGGCCGAGAACAACATCCCGGTGGTGGGCAAGTCGCAGGTCGCGCTCGGCCGGGCGATGCACTGGATCCGCGTCGACCGCCACGACCTCGAGGACGGCGGCGCCAGCGGCTTCCAGCCCGTGCCCTGCATGCACTGCGAGGAGGCGCCGTGCGAGCTCGTCTGCCCGGTGGGCGCGACGGTGCACGACAGCGAGGGCCTGAACGTGCAGGTCTACAACCGCTGCGTCGGCACGCGCTTCTGCTCGAACAACTGCCCGTACAAGGTGCGGCGCTTCAACTTCCTGCAGTTCTCGGACGAGACCACCGAGACGCTGAAGGCCCAGCGCAACCCCGAGGTCACGGTGCGCCAGCGCGGCGTCATGGAGAAATGCACGTACTGCGTGCAGCGCGTCGCGCGCGCGCGCCAGCACTCGCAACGCACGGGCGAGCCGCTGGTCGACGGCGACGTCGTCACCGCCTGCCAATCCGCCTGCCCGACGCGCGCGATCCGCTTCGGCGACCTCAACGAAGCCGGCAGCGACGTCGCCCAGGCGCGCGCCTCGGTCCGCCACTACGCGATGCTGGCCGAGCTCGGCACCCGGCCGCGCACCACCTACCTGGCGCGGATCCGACCCGCCGACCCGGCCTAGGCGATGGCCGATGGTCCCGTCTCCCGCGAATCCGGCGTGCTGCGCGCCGGCTGGGGCTACGCGAGCGTCACCGACAAGATCGCCGGCCTGGTGCTGACGCGGCCCGTGCGCTGGCCCTGGCTCGCGGCCTTCATCGCGACGTTCGCGGGCACGCTGGTCTACCTCGGCGCGATGACTACCCTGTTCATCAAGGGCGTCGGGCTGTGGGGCATCCGCATCCCCGTCGCGTGGGGCTACGCCATCGCCGACTTCGTGTGGTGGATCGGCATCGGCCACGCGGGCACCTTCATCTCGGCGATCCTGCTGCTGCTGCGCCAGCGCTGGCGCACGTCGATCAACCGCTTCGCCGAGGCGATGACGCTGTTCGCCGCCGGCATGGCCGGCCTGTTTCCGATCCTGCACCTGGGCCGGCCCTGGTTCGCGTACTGGCTGGCACCCTACCCCGACCACATGAACCTGTGGCCGCAGTGGCGCAGCCCGCTCGTGTGGGACGTGTTCGCGATCTCCACCTACCTGATCGTGTCGGCCCTGTTCTGGTACCAGGGCCTGCTGCCCGACCTGGCGACGCTGCGCGACCGCGCGACGGAGCGCGGCAAGCGCATCGCCTACGGCCTGCTCGCGCTCGGCTGGCGCGGCGAGGCGCGGCACTGGGCGCGCCACGAGACGGCCTACCTGCTGCTGGCGGGGCTGGCGACGCCGCTGGTGGTGTCCGTGCATTCGGTGGTGGCGATGGACTTCGCGATCGGCAACACGCCCGGCTACCACTCCACCATCTTCCCGCCCTACTTCGTGGCCGGCGCGCTGTTCTCCGGCTTCGCGATGGTGCTCACGCTCGCGATCCCGCTGCGCAAGGCGTTCCAGCTGGAGGACTTCATCACCGAGGTGCACCTCGACCACGCCGCCAAGGTGCTGCTGGCCACCGGCTGGCTCGTCGCCTACGGCTACCTGGTCGAGAACTTCATGGCCCTGTTCAGCGGCGACCGCTACGAGATCGACATGACCGTCGACCGCTGGACCGGCTTCTACGCTCCGGTGACGTGGGGGCTCATGGTGTGCAACGTCGTGCTGCCGCAGGTGCTGTGGTGGCGCGCGGCGCGCCGCAGCCCCTGGCTGTTGTTCGCGTTGTCCATCGTCGTCAATCTCGGCATGTGGATGGAGCGCTTCCTGATCGTCGTGCAGAGCACCAGCCACGACTTCATGCCGTCGGCCTGGGACCGCTTCGTGCCGACGCGCTGGGACTGGATCTTCCTGTTCGGCTCGATCAGCATGTTCGCCTGGCTGTTCCTGCTGTTCATCCGGCTGCTGCCGGCGATCTCGATCTCGGAGATGCGCGAACTGGTGAAGGAGGAGAGCGAATGAGACATCCTGTGTCAACCCGTTTGCGGGACGAGCGCCGGGCCGCCCCAAGCCGGCCCGCAGTCCCCTCGGGGGATGGAGCGCAGTACCCGGCGCGGGAGGGGCGCCAATGAACGCCGCCCGGCCGCCCGAAGGCGCTCGCTCCGCAGCCGACAGGCGGAGGGTCGTCCTGTGAGCGACTCCCGCTGGGCCCTGATGGCCGAGTACGAGACCGCGGAGGCGCTGGTGGCCGCGGCGCGGGCCGCGCACGACGCCGGCTTCCGCGCGATCGAGGCCTATGCGCCGTACCACGTCGAGGGCCTGGCCGAGGCGGTGGGCTTCCGGCGCAGCCGCCTGCCGGCCGTCGTGCTGGCGGGCGGCCTGGCCGGCGGGCTCGGCGGCTATCTCCTGCAGTGGTACGCGGCGGTGCGCTCGTACCCGATCGAGGTCGGCGCCCGGCCCCTGCACAGCTGGCCGATGTTCGTGCCGGTCACCTTCGAGATGACCGTGCTGTTCGCCGCCTTCGCCGCGTTCTTCGGCGCCCTCGTGGCCAACGGACTGCCGCGCCTCGCGCATCCGATCTTCGACGCGCCCGACTTCGACCTGGCCACGCGCAACCGCTTCTTCCTGTGCCTGCGCACCGATGATCCGCGCTTCGACGAGGCGCGCGCCGGCGCGCTGCTCGACGCGACGCGGCCGCTGCGCCGCGCGGAGGTCGCGCGATGAGGCGCGCGTTCGCACTGGTGGCCGCAGCGTGCGCGCTCGCTGGCTGCGAACGCACGATGAAGGACATGTACGTGCAGCCCAGGCTGCGCCCCGATTCCGCGAGCCCGCTGTTTCCCGACGGCAAGGGCTCGCGGCCGCCGCCGGCCGGCAGCGTGGCGGTGGCCGCGGGCGACCTCGCGCTCACCAGCGGCGGCCGCCACGGCCGCGACGACCTGGTGGCGCGCGACGCGGCGCTGGCCGCCAGCGCCGCGCCGGCCGCCGATCTCGCGCTGCTGCGGCGCGGCCAGTCGCGCTACGACATCTTCTGCGCGCCCTGTCACAGTCCGCTGGGCGACGGCGACGGCCGCGTCGCCCGGCGCGGCTTCCCGCGGCCGCCCAGCTTCCACCAGGCGCGGCTGCGCGATGCGCCCGACCGCCATCTCTTCGACGTCATCGGCCAGGGCTACGGCGACATGCCGTCCTATGCCGACCGCCTGACGCCGCAGGATCGCTGGGCCGTCGTCGCCTACGTCCGCGCGCTGCAGCTGAGCCAGGACGCGCGCGCCGACATGCTGGCACCGGACCTCCAGGCCGGCCTGCGCGCGCTGCCCGCGCCGGCGCGCGCGCCCGCGTCCCGCGCGGGCGCGCCCGCGCCCGCCGTCGGTGCGTCGAAGGCGGAGGCCAGCTGATGCCGGCCTGGCTGCGCACGCCCGCCGCCGACATGGTCGCGGCGCTCGCGCTCGCCGTCGCGCTGCCCGGCCTGTGGGTGGCGCCGACGCTGTTCTTCGCGAGCTGGTTGGCTGCCTGGTGGTTCTGGGTCGGCATGGTGCTCGGCGCGCTCGTGAGCGCCTGGATCCACGCGCTGAGCGGCGGCCGCTGGGGCGTGGCGATGGGGCTCGCGGCGCTGCCGCTGGCGCGCGGCCTGCCGTGGCTGCTGCTGCTGTTCCTGCCGCTGGCCGCGGGCATGGCGCGCGTCTTCCCGTGGGCCGGCCGCGACCCGGCGTGGACGCACGACATCGACCAGCCCGCGCTGCAGCTGGCGTGGTCGACGCCGGCGGCGTTCTGGACGCGCATGCTGGTCTACGCCGTCGCCTGGTGGCTGCTCGCCCGTCCCGCCACGCTGGCGCGCAAGGGCCGTGCGGCAGCCGCGCTGATCGTGCACCTGCTGGTGGGCACGGCGGCCGCCATCGACCTCGTGATGACGCTGGTGCCCGGCTGGTACAGCACCGCCACCGGCTTCGTCGTGCTCGCCGGCGGCGCGCTCGGTGGACTCGCGCTGGCCACCGCGCTGGTCGCGTGGCGCGCACCCGGGCGCTTCCCGACGCCGCCGATGCGGCCGGCCCGTCCCCGCGTCCCGCCGGTGTGGCGCGATCTCGGCAACCTGCTGCTGGCGTGGGTCATGCTGTGGGCCTACGTGGCCTTCCTCGAGTTCCTGATCATCTGGGCCGAGGACCTGCCGCGCGAGATCGCCTGGTACGTGCCGCGCCTGAATTCCGGCTGGGCCTTCGTGGGCGCCGGCCTGATCGCGCTGCAGTTCGGCGTGCCGCTGGTCGCCCTGCTGATGCGCGCGCTCAAGGACGACCCGCGGCGGCTGGCCTGGCTGGCGCTGTGGCTCGTGCTGGGACAGCTGGCCAACAGCGCCTGGCTGATCGTGCCGTCCGTCGAGCCGCACGGCTGGGCGGCCTGGTGGCTGCTGCCGTCGCTGGCGGTCGCGATGGGCCTGCCCGTCGTCGCCCGCGCCGCCCGCGCGCTGGACGCCGTCCTGCCCGCGACGCCGGAGCCCGCCCATGCGTGACGACGCGCTGCCCGTCGCGAAGCTGCTGGCCGCGGCGGGAGCCTGCGCAGGCGCGATCGCACTCGCGGTGGCCGTCGTGCTGCTGATCCTGCACCTGCGCCGCGTGCCCACCGGCGGCCTGCCCGTCGCCGCGCCGCCGCCGCTGGCGGCCGACCAGCCGATGCTGGAGCCGGCGCCGCAGCCCGATCTCGCGTCGTACCAGGCCGCCAAGCGGGGCGCGCTGCACGGGCTGGGCTGGGTCGACGCCGCCAGCGGCGTGGCGCACATCCCGATCGAGAGCGCGATGGCGATGCGCGCCGCGGCCGTGGCGTCCGGAGCGTCGCGATGAAGCGCCCGGCCTTCCCGCTCGGGCTCATGCTGCCGCTCGCGCTCGCCGGCGCGGCCGCGCTCGCGCAGGTGCCCGCGGGCGACGCGCCCCTCGCGCCCGCGCCGGCGGCGCCGGCCGTCTCGTTCTTGCCCCACCCGGGCGATGCCCTGCCGCTGGACGCCGCGTTCACCGACAGCGGCGGTCGTCTCGTGCGTCTCGGTGACGAGCTGGGCCCGCGCGCCACGTTGCTGATGCTGGGCTGGCATCGCTGCCCGCAGCTGTGCGGCCTGGCGACGCAGGGCTTACTGGAGGCGCTGCGCCAGGGCGGCGTGCCGGCGTCGGCTGCCCGCATCGTGTTCGTCAGCGTCGACCCGGCCGAGACCGCCGCCGACGCCGCCGAGCGCCGCCGCGCCGACCTCGGCTACGCCCGGCTGCTCGCCGGCCACGACGCCGGCGCGCCGCCGGATGTCGAGCGCCTCGTCGGGCCGCTGCCCAGCATCCGGGCGCTCGCGCGCGGCGTCGGCTTCACCTGGCAGCCGGGCGACGCGCGCGCACGCCTCGCGCATCCGGCCGGCGTGGTGGTCGTCACGCCCGGCGGGCGCGTCTCCCGCGCCCTCATGGGCGTGCGCTTCGACGCGGCCGAACTGCGCTCGGCGATCGACGATGCGGCCGCGGGACGCATCGGCACGCTGGGCGACCGCATCGCGCTGCTGTGCGCCCACCTCGACCCGCACGCCGGCCGGCACGACGGCGCCGTGATGATGCTGGCCCGCGTCGCCGGCCTCGCGACGCTCGTCGCGCTGGGCCTGTTCGCCTGGCGCCGCCGGAGGCTCGCCTGATGGCCGCCGACACCGACGCCGCGCTGACGTCGGGCCTGCGCCTGCTGCACGCGGCCGCTTCCACGCAGGCCAGCCGCACCGACGCCATCTTCCTGGCGATGCTGCTGTTGTGCGGCACCGTCGCCATCGTGCTGCTGGTGCTGGTGGTGTGGTTCTCGCTGCGCTACCGGCGCGGCCGCGACGTCGACCGCACGCCGCCGCGGCAGATGAAGGGCATCGAGCTGGCCTGGACGGTCACGCCGCTGCTGATCTTCTTTGGCGTGTTCGGCTGGGCCGCGCGCGACTACGTCACGATGGCCGATCCGCCCGCCGACGCGCTGCCGGTCAGCGTCGTGGCCAGGCAGTGGATGTGGAAGCTGCAGCACCGCAGCGGCCGCCGCGAGATCAACGAGCTGCACGTGCCGCTGGGCGAGCCGGTGGTGCTGACGATGACCTCGCAGGACGTCATCCACAGCTTCTTCATCCCCGCGTTCCGCCTCAAGCAGGACGTGCTGCCGGGCCGCTACACGCGGCTGTGGTTCACCGCCACGCAGCTGGGCGAGTTCCCGCTGTTCTGCTCGGAGTACTGCGGCAGCGAGCATTCGCAGATGACCGGCCGCGTGGTGGTGATGTCGCCGTCGGACTACGGCCGCTGGCTCGCCTCGGGGCCGTCCGAGCCCGGCATGGCGCAGTACGGCTTCGCCCTGTTCCGCCAGCTGGGCTGCTCGGGCTGCCACGACCCGCGCTCCACGATCCACGCCCCGCTGCTGGAGGGCCTCTACGGCCGCACGGTGCACCTGCAGGACGGCCGCAGCCGGGTGGCCGACGCCGACTACCTCCGCGACTCGATCCTCGTGCCGGCCAAGGACGTCGTCGCCGGCTTCGCGCCGGTGATGCCTTCCTTTGCCGGCCAGGTCAGCGAGGAGGACCTGCAGGCGTTGATCGCGTACATCCAGTCCACCAGCGCACGGGACACGACGCCATGACGACCGACGCCCTGCCCGACAGCTACCTGGACGACGGCATGACGCTGCGCTCGTGGCTCACCACCACCGACCACAAGCGCATCGCCATCCTGTACGCGCTGTCGATCACGGCGTTCTTCTTCGTCGGGGGCGCCGCGGCCACCCTCATCCGGATGGAGCTCGCCACGCCCGCGGGCGACCTGGTCTCGCACGACGCCTACAACAAGCTGTTCACCGCGCACGGCGTGATCATGGTGTGGCTGTTCCTGATCCCGTCGATCCCGTCGGTGCTGGGAAACTTCCTGCTGCCCTTGATGCTGGGCGCCAGGGATCTCGCGTTCCCGCGACTGAACCTGCTGTCGTGGTACCTGTACATGGCCGGCGGCCTGGTCACGCTGGAGGCGCTGCTGCTGGGCGGCGTGGACACCGGCTGGACCTTCTACACGCCCTACTCCACGATGTTCTCCAACACCTACGTCGTGCTGACGCTGGTGGGCGTGTTCGTCACCGGCTTCTCGTCGATCCTGACCGGCCTGAACTTCATCGTCACGATCCACACGCTGCGCGCGCCGGCGATGGGCTGGTTCAAGCTGCCGCTGTTCGCGTGGGCGATGTACGCCACCAGCCTGATCCTGGTGCTGGCGACGCCGGTGCTGGCCGTCACGACGCTGCTGGTGGCGGCGGAGCGGCTGTTCCAGATCGGCATCTTCGACCCCGCGTATGGCGGCGACCCGCTGCTGTTCCAGCACCTGTTCTGGTTCTACTCGCACCCGGCCGTCTACATCATGGTGCTGCCGGCGATGGGCGTGGTCAGCGAGGTCATCCCGTGCTTCGCGCGCCGGCCGGTGTACGGCTACGACACGATGGCCTATGCGATCCTGGCCATCGCCAGCGTGGGCTTCCTCGTGTGGGGGCACCACATGTTCGTCAGCGGCCAGTCGCTGGCGGCCAGCATGACGTTCTCGCTGCTGAGCTTCATCGTCGCGATCCCGTCGGCGATCAAGGTGTTCAACTGGACGGCCACGCTCTACAAGGGCTCGATCCGCTTCGACGCCCCGATGCTGTACGCGCTGGGCTTCGTCGGCCTGTTCACGATCGGCGGGCTCACCGGGCTGTTCCTCGCGTCGCTGGCGCTCGACGTGCACCTGACCGACACCTACTTCGTGGTCGCGCATTTCCACTACATCATGGTGGGCGGCAGCGTGATGGCGTATTTCGGCGGGCTGCACTTCTGGTGGCCCAAGGCGACGGGCCGGATGTACCCGGAGGTCTGGGCGCGCATCGCGGCGGTGCTGGTGTTCGTCGGCTTCAATCTGACCTTCTTTCCGCAGTTCATCCTCGGCGTGGAAGGCATGCCGCGGCGCTACCACGCCTACCCGCCGCAGTTCCAGGTGCTCAACCTGTTCTCGTCGACCGGGGCCGGCGTGCTGGCGATCGGCTACCTCATGCCGCTCGTGTACTTCGCCTGGTCGCTGGCGCGCGGCAAGGCGGCCGGCGACAACCCGTTCGGCGCCAAGGGCCTGGAATGGCTGACGCGCTCGCCGCCGCCCACGCACAACTTCGACTCCCCACCGGTCGTGCCCGCCAGGGTCTACGACTACCACGCCAACGAACCGCAGCCGCGGGCCGTGCCATGAGCAGCGCGACGCTCGCCTACCCCTCGGTCGACGAGAAGCAGGAGCCCGAGACCGGCAAGCTGGGCATGTGGGTGTTCCTGGCCAGCGAGCTGCTGTTCTTCGGCGGCCTGTTCGTCGCCTACCTTTACGGGCGCCTGCACTTCCCGGCGGGGTGGGCCGAGGGGTCGCGCCACACCGACGTGCTGCTGGGCACCGTCAACACCGCGGTCCTGCTGACCAGCAGCGCGGCCGTCGCGCTCGCGCTGGCCTGCGAGGAGGACGGGCACGCGCGCCGCTGGACAGCCAGGCTGCTGTCGCTCACCGCGGCGCTCGGCATCGCGTTCCTGCTGCTCAAGGGCCTCGAATGGCACGACGAGTGGCGCGAGCACCTGCTGCCCGGCCCCGACTTCGCGCTGCACGTCGCCGGCGCCCAGCAGTTCTTCGCGCTGTACTTCCTCATGACGGGGTTGCACGCGGTGCACATGATCTGCGGCATCGGCGCGCTGGGGCTGCTCGCGCGCGGGCGATCGCGCGGTCGGGCGTGGGCCGGCGCGCGGGCGCTCGAGGTCGCGGCCCTGTACTGGCACTTCGTCGACGTGGTCTGGATCTTCCTGTACCCGCTGCTGTACCTGGTGGACCGCCATGGCTGACGACCGCGCCGCCTCGCCCCGGTTCGCGCGTGAACGCCGCACGCTCGCGTTCGCGTGGGTCGCGCTGCTGCTGCTGATGCTCACGAGCCTGGGCAGCGCGTACGCGAAGCTCGGGCCGTGGAACATGGTCGCGGGCCTGGTGATCGCCGGCGTCAAGGGCGGCATCGTCGCGTGGCTGTTCATGCGCCTGCGCGAGGCGGGCGCGCTGATCCGGCTGGCCGCCGTCGCGGGGCTCGGCGCGTGGTGCCTCCTGCTCGTGCTGAGCGGCGTCGACTACGCCACGCGCACGGTGACGCCCACCGACGTGCAGCGCCCGCAGCAGCTGCCGCCGGTGCATGGCGCCGCATCGCAGCCGCATTGAATGCGGCGTCCCCTATCATCGGCGCTCCGCAAACTGAACCCGACCTGAATGCCAACACTGCTCCGCCGCGAACTGGCCCTGGTGCTCGCGGCGCTCGTGCTCGCCGTCTCCTGGCCGCTGGAACACGCCATCCTGGGCGCCGGCCAGGCCGCGTCGCTGGCCGCCGCCGCCGTGCTCGTCGCCGCCATCCTGTTCGCCTCGGTGCGTGTCGCCCATCACGCCGAGACGCTGGCCGAGCGCCTGGGCGAGCCCTACGGCACCATGGTGCTGACGCTCAGCGCGGTGCTGGTCGAGGTGGTGATCCTCGCGATCCTGATGCAGCAGTCGCCCTCGCCCACGCTGGCGCGCGACACCATCTATTCAGCGGTCATGCTGGACATCAACGCGCTGCTGGGCCTGTCGGCGCTGCTGGGCGGCCTGCGCCATGGCGAGCAGCCGTACAACGTCGACTCGGGCAACACCTACATCGTGATGATCCTCACCGGCCTGGGCGTGGCCATGGTGCTGCCGGCGTTCATCCCGGTGGCGCACTGGGCCGCCTACTCGCTGTTCACGATCGTCGTGATGGTGGCGCTGTACGGCATGTTCCTGAAGCTGCAGACGGGCCGCCACAGCTACTTCTTCAGCTATGCCTACGCCCAGAAGGCGCCAGCCGACGACGAGCCCGGGGCCGCACACGCCGACGGCGGCCTGGCCGCACCGGTGCTGGGCATCGGCGCGGGCATCGTGCTGATCGGCCTGCTGTCGGAAGTGATGGCCAGGACGCTGGAGACCGGCCTCGAAGGCAGCGGCGCGCCGCCCATCCTCGCGCCGCTGATCGTGGCGACGATCTCGGCCAGCCCGGAGATCCTGACCGCCCTGCGCGCGGCGCTGTCCAACCGCATGCAGCCGGTGGTCAACATCGCGCTCGGCGCGTCGCTGTCGACGGTGGTGCTGACCGTGCCGGTGATCGAGGCGCTGGCGCTCGCCACGCACCACCCGATCACCATGGCGCTGACCGCACCCCAGATGGTGATGACCCTGCTCACGCTGCTGGTGGCCACGATCAACGTCCACGACGGCGAGACCAACGCCATCGAAGGCCTGACCCACTTCGTGCTGTTCGCGGCCTTCCTGATGCTGTCGGCGATCGGGCTGTAGGGCCGGTCGGCCGCCGGCGGGGCCGCCGTCCGTTGGCGCCTCGATCCGACGAGTTCATTCGCGCCCCGCCGCGGCGAGCAATCGCCGTACCCCTGCCGGGCCGCGAGCGCGACGACCCGCCACGGGCACCGGCATGCGCTTTCGGCTACGCTGGCCCGCGCCATGAAGGTTGCCGCATCCACCCTGCCGAGCGCGCCGCACGCGAGCTCGGGCGACGGTGCCGAGATCGACATCGCCCGCCTGATCGAGCGTGCGCAGCGCCACGCCTTCGGCTACTTCGAGGCGAACACCGATCCGGCCAGCGGCCTCGTGTTCGACTCGACGCAGCCCGACGGCCCCTGCAGCATCACCGGGCTGGGCATGGCGCTGACGGCCTACCCGATCGCGGTCGAGCGCGGCTGGATGAGGCGGCAGCAGGCCAGGGCGATCGCGCTGCGCACGCTGCGCTTCCTCGCCGAGGCCGACATGTCCGGCTCGCCGCATTCGACCGGCTACCGCGGCTTCTACTTCCACTTCCTGGACATGAACACCGGCACGCGCGCGTGGCACAGCGAGCTGTCGAGCATCGACACGTCGTTCCTGATCGCCGGCGTGCTGGCCGCCGCCGCCTTCTTCGACCACGACAACGGCCACGAGGCCGAGATCCGCGCCCTCGCACGCCTGCTGGCCGACCGCGTCGACTGGGCCTGGATGTGCAACTGCGGCGGCGCGATCTGCCATGGCTGGAAGCCCGAGCGCGGCTTCCTGCGCTACCACTGGGTCGGCTACAGCGAGGCGCTGCTGATGTACGCCCTGGCGCTGGGCTCCGAGCACCACCGCATCCCCGCGTCGGCCTGGGACGAATGGCTCTCGGGCTACCGCTGGCGCCGCATCTACGGCCACGAGCACCTGGCCGCCGGCCCGCTGTTCATCCACCAGTACTCGCACATGTGGATCGACTTGCGCGGCATCCAGGACGCCTTCATGCGTTCCAAGGGCATCGACTACTTCGAGAACAGCCGCCGCGCGACCCTCGTGCAGCGCGAGTACGCGATCCGCAACCCCAAGCACTTCCGCCACTACTGCGAGAACTGCTGGGGCTGGACCGCCTGCGACGGCCCCGGCCCGCTCCAGGTGGTGGTCGACGGCCGCAAGCGCCGGCTGATGGGCTATGCCGCACGCGGCGCGCCCTACGGCCCGGACGACGGCACCGTCGCGCCCTGGGCCTCGGTCGCCTCGCTCCCGTTCGCCCCCGACGTCGTCATCCCGACGATGCAGCACATCGCCCGCATGGTGCGCCGGCATGCCCACTACATGCCCGGCTGCTCGTTCAACCCGACCTGGGACGGCGGCAAGGGCCCGCCGGGCTGGGTCTCGCCCTGGCGCTTCGCGCTCAACAGCGGGCCGGTGGTGCTGATGATCGAGAACTGGCTCAGCGGCCGGCCGTGGGACCGGATGAAGCGCGAGCCGACGCTCCGCCGCGGCCTGGAGCGGGCCGACTTCCGCGGTGGGTGGCTGTCGGCGCCTACCCGACATGCTCCGGACGCACTCCCACGCCGATGAACCAGGCCGGGACGCGGCGCAGCAGCGCGAAGCGTCCGAGCAGCCGCAGGAACCATGGCATGCGCACCGGCCCGTTCGTGGCGAGGATGGGCCGGATCAGCCGGTCCTGCATCGCCAATTGCATGCCCTGCACCACCTTCATCGGCCATTCGCGGCGCTGCTGCACGCGCTGCAGGTCCGCCAGCGCGAGCCGCCGCTCGCGCAGCGGACGGGCCAGCAGCCGCGCCGCCGCCACCGCGTCCTGCACGGCCAGGTTGATGCCCACCCCGCCGATCGGCGACATCGCGTGTGCCGCGTCGCCGATGCACAGCACGCCCGGCTTCGCCCACTCGCGCAGGCGGTCGACCGTCACCGCCAGCAGCTTGACCTGGTCCCAGCCGGCCAGCTCCCTGACGCGCTCGCCGAGCCACGGCGACAGGCCGAGGATGGAATCGTGCAGCGCACCGATCCCGCGGGCGCGCACCGCCGCGTCCGAGCCCTTGGGAATCAGCAGCGCACACTGCCAGTAGTCATTGCGCGCGATCATCACCAGCATGCGGCCGGCGTCGACCTGGCCGAACAGGTCAGGCGGATCGGTCGGCCGGCGCGACACGCGCATCCACAGCACGTCCATCGGGGCGCCGAAATCCAGCGTCTCGAGGCCGGCCTGGGCGCGGACCGTCGAATGGCGGCCGTCGGCGCCCACCACGAGCGCGGCGCGCAGCTCGAGCTCGCCTTCCGGCGTGCGTGCGCGCAGGCCCGCGACGCGGCCGCCCTCCTGGATCAGCGTCGTCGCCTCGGCCTTCATCACCAGGCGGAACGACGGCAGGCGCCGGGCATGGTCGGCCAGGAAGTCGAGGAAGTCCCACTGCGGCATCATCACCAGGAACTTGCAGCGGGTGGGGACGTGGCGGAAATCGGCGACCTTCGCCTGGTCCGGGCCGACGCGCACCGCCACGTCGCGCAGCTCGTCATGGGGCCGGCGCAGGAACTCGTCGAGCAGGCCCAGCTCGTGCATCACGTCCAGCGTCGAGGGATGGATGGTGTCGCCGCGGAAGTCGCGCAGGAAGTCGGCGTGCTTCTCCAGCACGACGACGTCCACGCCCGCGCGCGCCAGCAGCAAGCCGAGCATCATCCCCGCCGGACCGCCGCCGGCGATGACGCAATCGGTCTGCATGCCTTGCACGGAACCATTTCCTTTCCGACCCCTCGAACCTGGAATGCGGGGCGTCACGCCGGGAGCAAGGGCCACGCCCAGCCGGGCACGGGGTCCGCGATTGAAGGCGGATCGCCGTTGTTGCGCAAGTCCCTCTTCACATTTGGACAAATTCAGCTGATATCGTCTTCGAACCGATCCGTGGGCTTGGCCAGGTAACGAGTGTGTGTCGACCGGTGCGTGGTGCGCCGGTCGTTTTCGGGAGCGCTGGGTGCAACTCAGCTTCGGACGCCTTCGACGGCGTCCGTTTTTTTGTGCGTTCCGGGCCCCGCCATACCCGAAACGAGTGACGGGGCACCGTCGAGTCGACACTTATGATCGACGCATGGCCGCTCGCCCCAAACTCGTCGCCGTCGCCTGCGATCCGCCTGTCGACCACGACCAGGCCGCCGTCGCCGTGCTGCGCCAGTTCCGGCAGGTCTTCAACGCGGTCAAGTCGCACTTCCAGCAGGTCGAGAAGACCGTGGGCATGGGCGGCGCGCAGGTCTGGGCCCTGAGCGTGGTGCGCGAACAGCCGGGCATCGGGGTCGGGGCGCTGGCGCGCGCGATGTCCATCCACCAGTCCACCGCCAGCAACCTCGTGCGCACCCTGATCGACCGCGAGATGCTGGTGGCCGTCAAGCAGGGCGCCGACCGCCGCGCGGTGCAGCTCAACCTGCTGCCCGCCGGCGCGCGAGTGCTGCGCCATGCTCCCGGGCCGTTCGCCGGCCTGCTGCCCGACGCGCTGAAGGCGCTGCCGCCGGAGACCTTGGCCCGGCTGCAGGCCGATCTCGACCTGGTGATCGTCCGGATCGCGGCCGACGAGGCGGCCGCCCACGTGCCGCTGGCCGGTATCTAGTCGACAAGGCACCGCCATTGCCGGACCCGCTCCTCACCCGAGCGAGGCCCTCATGACGCTGCCCAGCCTGACCGCCACTTCCGACTGCATCGCCGCGTGCGCCGCCTGCGCAGACGCCTGCGACCAGTGCTTTGCCGGCTGCCTGAAGGAGGACGACGTCGCCTCGATGGCGCGCTGCATCGCGCTCGACACCGATTGCGCCGCCGCATGTCGGCTGGCGGTGGGCGCCATGCGACGCGACAGCCCGCTCGCCGGCCCGATCTGCGCGCTGTGCGCCGAGGCCTGCGACACCTGTGCCGACGAATGCGCCAGGCACCCGCACGAGCACTGCCAGCTGTGCGCCCAGGCCTGCCGCGCGTGCGCCGAATCGTGTCGCGCAATGGCGTCGCTCGCGCCCGATCCTGAACGTTGAGCGCAGACCCTGCCCGGCCATCGGTCCTCCCGGACCTGGCGGCCGCGATCGCGCCGTCTTCGAAGGCCGCGACGGCCTTCGCGCCGCTCAGGCCTCGAGGGAATCGTCCTCGATCGCCGAATCGATGGCGTCGTCGAAGTCCAGCAGGTCCCTGGCCGCGCCGACCTTCGGGATCAGCGGGCGATCCAGCGGACGATAGACCTTGCGGCTCAGGAGGTTCAGGCGCTCCGAGCGCTCGACGGCCTGCAGGATGGTCTCCGGATCGGTCATCATCACGAACGGGTTCGAACGGGTCGAGGCTTGCATGAGAACTCCTGGTGTTGCGTGGAGAGGGCCGCGAAGCAGCCGTCTGTCCATGGAGCGAACTGTAGGACCCGCCTTCTCGAATCTGTAGTCGGCTCCGCGCCAGACCGCATGTCGGCGAACTTCCTACAAGATGAGGGGAACACTCGAGAAAGCGCGACGCTTTTCACGCTTTCGAACGCACAGGCCTGCGTCAGGAGTTCTCGATGCCGCTGCCGTCGCCGGCCCTCCAGCGTCATCGAGCGCCTGATCCATACTTCCCGACATCCCAGCCGATCACGCCCACCCCATGACGATCCTCACCACCCCCCGCCTGCGCCTTGAACCCTGCGCGCAGGCCCACCTCGACGGCCTGCATGCGATCAACGCGGACCCGGAGGTCATGCGCTACATCTCCGGCGAGCCCGAGACGCGGGAGGAGTCGCAGGCCATGATCGACCGCGTCCAGGCGCGCTGGGCGCGGTTCGGCTACTCGTGGTTCACGTTCATCGAGCGCGACGGCGGCGCGATCGTCGGCGCCGGCTGCGTGCAGAACCTGCGCCGCGAGATGACGCCCGATGCCGACCCGGCCTGCCCGCTGGAGCTGGGCTGGCGCCTGCGCCGCGACCGCCACGGCCGCGGCTACGCGAGCGAGGCCGCCTTCGCGATGGGCGACTGGGCGTTCGACACGTTCGCGCCGGACGAACTGCTGGCGGTCTGCGAACCGGCCAACACCGCGTCGTCCAACGTCATGAGGCGCCTGGGCATGCATGACCGGGGCCTGCAGCGCTGGTATGGCAAGGACATGGCGACGTTCGGGATCTCGGCGGACGAGTGGCGCTTGCGGGCGGCCGCGCGCCAGGCGGGCGCCGCGCGCTGAACGCGCAATCGCCGCGCCGTCATTTCGCGGCGACCTGGGGCTTCAACCGCGCCGCCAGCCTCTCGCGCCCCGCGCTCGCGGCGAACGCCGACGCATCCATGCCCAGGTCGTTCTTCAGCGTGCGGTCCGCGCCGGCCGCGAGTAGCGCGTCGACGGCCTCCTCGTTGCCGTAGCGCGCCGCCATCATCAGCGGCGTGCTGCCGTTGGGCGAGCGCGCCTCGAGCACGGCACCCTTGGCCAGCAGCAGCTTGATGATCGCCGCGCTGCCGCCGGTGGCCGCATAGTGCAGCGGCGCCCAGCCATCCTTCTGCACCGCGGCGCCGTGGGCCACGAGCGCGCTGGCGGCGTCGACCTCGGCCTTGAGGGCGGCCATCATCAGCGGCGTCTCGCCGACGCGGTTGCGCACGTCGACGTCGATGCCCTTGGCGTCCCACAGCACCTTGGCCACCTTCAGCGACTCGCCCTGCAGCGCGAGGATCAGCGCGGGCTGGCCGTGCGGGTCGAGCTGGTTCGGATCCAGTCCCGCGGCGAGCATGCGCGAGACGGCGTCCGCGTTGTCGACGTTGACGGCGCGAAAGAAGTCGACGCTGTCGTAGGTGACGGCCAGGGCCGGGCCGGCGGACAGCAAGGCGGCGGCGACGAACGCCGTGACGCGAAGGCGGGAAGACATGGTGCGGACTCTTCAGGTGACGTGCGCGACGAAACCGGACTGGCTCAGGCTGGCCGAGGAATGTTCACACGGAAAAGTTGCTCGAAGTTTTCGCGCGTGGCCTCGGCCACCCGCTCGCGCGGTAGGCCCTTGAGTTCGGCGATCAGGTGGGCGACGTGCGGCACCCAGGCCGGCGTGTTCGTCTTGCCGCGGTGCGGCACCGGTGCTAGGTACGGGCTGTCCGTCTCGATGAGGCAGCGGTCGAGCGGGACATAGCGCGCGACCTCGCGCAGCTCCGCGGCCGTCTTGAAGGTGAGGATGCCGGAGAACGAGAGGTGGAAGCCGAGGTCCAGTGCCGCGCGCGCGACATCCATGGACTCGGTGAAGCAGTGGAACACGCCGCGTGGCGCGGGACCGTCGCCCAGCGCCTCGGTGCGCAGCAGGGCCAGCGTGTCGTCGCTGGCGGAGCGCGTGTGGATGACCAGCGGCAGGTCGAGCCGCCGGCCGGCGCGGATGTGGATGCGAAAGCGCTCGCGCTGCCACTCCATGTCGGCGATCGAGCGGCCCTCCAGACGGTAGTAGTCCAGCCCCGTCTCGCCGATCGCGATGACGCGCGGGCGGGCGGCACGCTCGCACAGCCAGTCGACGTCGGGCTCGGCCGTCGCCTGCGTGTCGGGATGCACGCCCACGCTGGCCCACAGGTTGTCGTGCGCCAGCGCGAGCGCGTGCACCGACTCGAATTCCTCCATGCGCGTGCAGATGCACAGCGCGCCGCCGACGTCGGCGGCCCGCATGTCTTCGAGGATCGCGCCGAGGCGCTCGCGCAGCTCGGGAAACGCGAGGTGGCAGTGGGAATCGACGTACATGGGAATCGGGCTCGCGCGGGCGCGCGTGACGCGAGGCGCGGAGGCTAGATCGTCTGGGTCGGCTTGGACGACGACAGCGAGGTGCCCAGCACCTCCTCGATGCGCAACTTGAGCAGGCGCGTCTTCTCGTCGACCGGGAAGCGGACGCCGACGCCCTGCGTGCGGCCGCCGGGCGCGTTGGCGGGCGTGATCCAGCCCACCTTGCCGGCCACCGGGTAGCGCTGCGCGTCGCCGGGCAGCGTCAGCAGCAGGTAGATGTCGTCGCCCAGCTGGTAGTCGCGCGTGGTGGGCACGAACAGGCCGCCCTCGGCGAAGATGGGCATGTAGGCGGCGTACAGCGCGCCTTTTTCGCGAAAGACGAGCTGGATGACGCTCGGCCGCGCCGTCGCCGGCGGCGGGGAGCCCATCACGGAATTCGGTTCATCTGCCATCGTCTCGCCAGTGTAGCGAGCTTTCCGGCACTCCAACGGCCCGGCAGCGGACGGTTACCGGTGGCTGGCCGGTGGCTTATTGCACGTTTGGCGCGTCCGGCCGCGGCTCGCGCCGCAGCGGCCCGCCGGCGCGTCCCCCGGCAATGCGCTTGTCAGGCCGCGCCCGCGACGCTGCGGTCGCGCCCGCCCTGCTTGGCGCGGTAGAGGCGGCGGTCGACGGCATCGAGGAACGGCACCAAGGTGTCGGTGGACGACGGGATGATGGTGCCCACGCCCTGGCTGACCGTCAGCAACTGCCCCACCGCCGACGCGCCGTGCGGGATCTGCGCCTTGAACAGCGCCTGGCGCACGCGTTCGCTGACGCGCTGCGCCGCCGCCTCGTCGGTGGCCGGCAGCACCAGCACGAACTCCTCGCCGCCGTAGCGCGCCAGCAGGTCGCGCGGACGGTTGGCCACCGTGCCGAGCGCGGTGGCGACGGCCTTGAGGCACTCGTCGCCCTGCACATGGCCGTGGTGGTCGTTGTATTGCTTGAAGAAGTCGATGTCGATCAGGATCAGCGACAGCGGCTGCGTGTTGCGTCGCGCCAGCGTCCATTCCTCGTCGAGCACCGCGTCGAACTTGCGGCGGTTGGACACGCCGGTCAGCCCGTCGCGAAACGAGTAGTCCTCGAGCTGCTTCTGCATCACCAGCAGCTTCTCCTCGGTCTTCTTGCGCTCGCTGATGTCGAACATGAAGCCGATCAGCGCCAGCGGCTCGCCCGCCTCGTTGCGCTCCACGTGCACCACGTCGCGGATCCACACGTACTCGCCCGACGCGCTCAGCGCGCGGTAGTCGGCCTCGTGGTCGATGCCGGACTGCGACTGCTTCACGCAGAAATCCACCACCCAGGCGCGATCCTCGGGATGCATGCGCTCGGCCCAGTCGTTGACGGTGACCCAGCTGTCCTGCTTCCAGCCCAGCAGCTGCTCGATCTGCGGGCCGACGTACTCGAAGCTCGCCGTCGGCCAGTCGATCTTCCAGGGGATCGCCCGGGTCGATTCCAGCAGCGTGCGATAGACGTCGTTGTCGGGTTCGGAAATCTTCATGCGCGGTCCGGGCCAGGGTTTTCCACGAGCATAACTGGCTCGTGTGAAGGGATTCACTGCCTGGCGCTATCCTCGGCCGCTTGCCCGCCTGCAAGCAGGTCGAATATCACGAGGAGAGCATCGGACATGAGCGCGAAGCACGAACACGAACTCGAACTCGACGTTGCCGACACCGGCGACCTGCGCCGCCGCGACTTCGTCGCGCTGTCGGTGGCCGGCGCCGCCGCGGCGACCGCCCTGCCCGCCGCGGCCATCCCGGCCGGACCGGCGGTGGTCGAGAAGAACGTCACCATCCACACGCCCGACGGCACTTGCAACGCGGCGTACTTCCATCCGGCCGACGGCAGGCACCCGGCCGTCATCCTCTGGCCCGACGCCTTCGGCCTGCGCCCGTCCATGCGCGACATGGGCCGCCGGCTCGCCGCGGACGGCTACGCGGTGCTGGTGCCCAACCCGTTCTACCGCGTCGGGCCGGGCCCGTTCTACGAGACGGCCGCCAATGTCGACTTCAAGGACAAGGCCACCTTCGCCAAGCTCGGCCCGCTGATGGGCTCGATCGGCGCGTCCGGCGCGGCCGAGAAGGACGCGGTCGAGTTCGTCAAGTTCCTCGACGCGCAGCCGGAGGTGGACAAGGGCCGCAAGATCGGCACGCAGGGCTACTGCATGGGCGGCGCGCTCGTGTTCCGCACGGCCGCGGCGGTGCCCGAGCGCGTGGGTGCCGGCGCCTCGTTCCACGGCGGCGGCCTGGTCACCGACAAGCCCGACTCGCCCTACCTGCTCGTGCCGAAGATCAAGGCCCGCATGCTGGTGGCCATCGCCGGCAGCGACGACGCCAGGCAGCCCGACGCCAAGGACAAGCTGCGCAAGGCCTTCGACGAGGCGCATGTCGCGGCCAAGGTCGAAGTCTTCGCCGAGGCCCACGGCTGGTGCGTGCCCGACATGCCGCACGAGGACGGCAAGCCCATCTACAACCAGGCCGACGCCGAGCGGGCATGGAGCGAGTTGCTGGCGTTGTACAGGAGCGCCCTGGGCTGAGCTTCACGGCGGACGGGCGCGACGCTGCGAAGGCGTCCGTCCACGCCTCGGTTCGCGCCGCCACCTCGCTCAGCGCGTCCAGCGATCCCGCACGCGCGCCGCCAGGTCGATCCTGACGTTCGGCACGCCGTCCGGCCCGGCCGCGGCGTCGGCTCCCGGCGCCCGCTGCGCCGCCACGCGCTCGAAAAACGCCCCCGCCTTGTCCGTGATGAAGCGCGACAGCGACGCGTACACGTGCCGGTCGCCCAGCCTGGCCTGCTCCGTCACGAAGAAGCGCTGCGGCACCAGCAGTTCCAGGTGCTGCTTCGCGCGCGTCATGCCCACGTACAGCAGCCGGCGCTCCTCGGCGATCTGCTTGGCGTCGCCGGTGCTCATCTCCGACGGGATGCAACCGTCGACGACGTTGAGGATCTGCACGGCGCCCCACTCCTGGCCCTTGGCCGAGTGGATGGTCGACAGGATCATGTAGTCCTCGTCGAGGTGCGGCGGGCCGGCCTCGTCGCTGGAGGCGGCAGGCGGATCGAGCGTCAGCTCGGTGAGGAAGCGTTCGCGGTTGGCGTAGCCGCCGGCGATCTGCGTCAGCTGCGCGAGGTCGGCCTGGCGCGCCGGCGCATCCTCGTGCAGCCGCTGCAGCAGCGGGACATACCAGGCGTTGACCGCCTCCAGGTCGGCCGGCCAGCCGGGGCTCGCGCGCAGCCGGTCGTAGAGGGCGACGAAGGCCGACCAGTCCTCGCTGGCCGCGGCGGGCATCGCGTGTGCGGCCAGCGTCGCGGCCGGCGTCGGCGAGGCCTCCATCGCATCGAGCAACCTGCGCGCGTTCGCGGGGCCGATGCCCGGCACCAGCTGCGCCACGCGAAAGCCCGCCAGGCGCGAACGCGGGTTCTCCGCCCAGCGCAGGATGGCCAGGACGTCCTTCACGTGCGTCGACTCGAGGAACTTGAGTCCGCCGAACTTGACGAACGGAATGCGCCGCCGGGTCAGCTCCAGCTCGACCGCCGCCGAATGGTGCGCCGTGCGGAACAGCACCGCCTGCTGCTTCAGCCGGATGCCCTCCTCGCGCCAGGCCAGCACGCGGTCGGCCACCTGGCGCGCCTGCGCCGCCTCGTCGGGCACGGTGACGATGCGCGGCCGCGCCGACGACGACCGGTCGCTCCACAAGGTCTTGGCGAAGCGCTCGGGCGCCTCCGCGATGACGGCGTTCGAGGCCTCGAGGATGGGCTGCGTGGAACGGTAGTTGCGCTCCAGGGCGATCACGCGGGCGGGCTGCGCGAACTGCTGCGGGAAATCGAGGATGTTGCGCACCTCGGCGGCGCGGAACGCGTAGATGGACTGCGCGTCGTCGCCCACCACCGTCAGGCCGCGGCCGTCGGGCTGCAGCCCGTGCAGGATGGCGGCCTGCAGGCGGTTGGTGTCCTGGTATTCGTCGACCAGCACGTGGTCGAAGCGGCCGGCGACGTGGCTCGCGAGCTCCGGCGCCTCCATCAGCGCCTGCCAGTATAGCAGCAGGTCGTCGAAGTCGAGGCTGTGCTGCTGCGCCTTCGCCTGCGCGTAGGTCGCGAACAGCTGCTGCAGCTCGGTTTCCCAGCCCAGGCACCACGGGAAGGCGTCGCGCAGCACGCCCGCCACGGTGCCCTGGCTGTTGACCACGCGCGAGTAGATCGCCACGCAGGTGCCCTTCTGCGGGAAGCGCAGCTTGGTCGCGGCCAGTCCCTGCGCCTGGCGCACGATCGCCATCAGGTCCTCGGCGTCCGCGCGATCGAGCACCGTGAAGTCGGTGGGCAGGGCGATCGCGTCGGCATAGTCGCGCAGCAGGCGCGCGCCGATCGCGTGGAAGGTGCCGGCCCAGGGCAGCGCGGGCGGGCGCGTAGTGGCCGGCAGGCCGAGCGCCTGGTGCACGATGCGGCCGGCGCGCTGCGTCATCTCGCCGGCGGCGCGGCGCGAGAAGGTCAGCAGCAGCAGGCGCGTCGGGTCGGCGCCGCGCTGGATCAGGTGCGCCACGCGCGCGGCCAGCGTCATCGTCTTGCCGCTGCCGGCGCCGGCGATCACCAGCAGCGCGCGCGTGTCGCCGTCGGCACCGTGGCACACGGCGGCACGCTGCTCGTCGTTCAGGCTCTCGAACGGATCGGCGACGGGCGGCGGCGTGGCGACGGCAGACATGGGCCGGACTGTACGCCCATACAGACCGCGCGCGGCTGAACGCCCGGCCAGCCGGCCTCCGATCGCTCGTCGACGATCGCCTGGCACCGCCGCTGATCCGGCCGGCCTCAGGCCCGCACGGCCTTGCGCATGAAGGCGAGGCGGATCGTCGGCGCGTGCTGGACCTGCTCGACCACCGCGTAGCCGTGGCGCAGGTAGAAGCGCACGTTGCCCGCCATGACCATGTTGGTGGTCAGCTCGAAGCGCGCGGCCCGCGGATGCGCGGCCTCGATCGCCGCCAGCAGCCGTGCGCCCAGTCCCTGTCCCCGCTGGTCTTCCGCCACGACCAGCACGCGGATGAGGCAGGTGTCGCCGGTGATGACCCCGCGGATCGCGCCGACCAGCCGGTCGCCGTCCATCGCCTTGAGCACCGTGGCCTCGCGGAGGTGCGCCTCGATGGCGGCCACCGTCTCCTGCAGCGGCGGGATCTCGCGCGACCCGCAGGCGCGCGCCTCGACCTCGAAGGCCAGCCTCTGCAGCGCGAGCATCGCGGGTGCGTCCTCGAGGCGGGCGGGGACGATCGCCGGGAGCACGGAGGGCGTCATGGGGCCTGCAGTTGCGCGAGCTGGTCCAGCGTCGGGAAGCCGTCGGCCGGCAGGTTGCGGCTGCGCTGCCAGGCGCGCAGGGCCTGGCGCGTGGCCGGGCCCACTTGGCCGTCGACGTCGCCGGCGTTCAGTCCACGGTCGTTGAGCGCCTGCTGCAGCGCCTTGAGCTGGTCGCGCGTGAGCGGCAGCAGGTCGCGCGGCCAGTCCGCCTGCACGCCAGGCCCGCCGCCGATGCGCTGCGCCAGCAGGCTCACGGCCAGCGCGTAGCTGGTGGAGTTGTTGTAGCGCAGCAGCGTGCGGAAGTTCGTGCCGACCAGGAAGGCCGGGCCGCGCGCGCCGGCCGGCAGGAAGATGGCGCCATCGGGCAGCTCGGGCAGCGGACTGCCGTCCATCGTCTGCACGCCCTCGCCCGCCCATTGCGCGCTGGGCTGGCGCAGCGAATCGTCGGCGCGGCCGGCGTCGAAGCCTTCGGGCAGCTTCACCTCGGCGCCCCAGGCCTGGCCGGATTGCCAGCCCGAGCGCGCCAGGAAGTTGGCCGTCGACGCGCTGACGTCGGCCATGCTGCCCCAGATGTCGCGCTTGCCGTCGCCGTCGGCGTCGACCGCGTACTGCAGGAAGGCCGTCGGGATGAACTGCGTCTGGCCCATCGCGCCGGCCCACGATCCGATCATGTGCGCGCGGTCGATGTCGCCGCTCTGGAGGATCTTCAGCGCGGCCATCAGCTGCTGCTTGGCCCACGCCTCGCGCCGGCCCTCGAAGCCGAGGGTGGCGAGTGCGTCGACGGTCGGGATGTCGCCGAAGTTGGCGCCGTAGTCGCTTTCCATGCCCCAGATCGCGGCGATCGTGGCCTGCGGCACGCCGTATTGCGCGGTGGCGGCGTCGAGCTGCGGCTGGACCTCGACGAGCTTGAGCTGCCCGCGCTGCACGCGCGCAGGCGACACGATCAGGTCGAGGTAGTCCCACACGGCGCGCGTGAATTCCGGCTGCGCGCGGTCCGACGCGATCGCGCGCGGCAGGTAGCGTGCGTCGTCGAAGGCCAGGTGCAGCGTGGCGTCGTCGACGCCGGCAGCGCGCGCCGAATCCTCGAAGGCCGAGACCCAGCGCGCAAAACCCTGCTGCTGCGCGAGCTCGTCCATCGACACGCCCGCCGCCTGCGCCGCCGCCGGCGTGATGGCCGGGGGCTGGGGCGACGTGGACGGCGGACTCGCGCAGCCGGTCAGCACGACCGCCAGCAGCGTGCCGGCGTGGCGCCAGCCGGGGGCAAGGCGTGGGAGGTGGGAAGCGGGCATGCGGGAATTCTCGCCGTCAGGAGGCATCGCCGTGTGACTCGTGCCCGGCCGTGGAAGTTTCGTCGACATGGCAGGTGGCGCGCGACATCGCATGCTCGAGCGAGCGCACCCGCTGGACGGCGCCGCTGCGGTCATCGAACTCGGCCAGCATCAGGTCGAGCGCGCCGCGCGCCGCATGCGCCTCCACCGGCTGCCATGGCGCGCCGAGCGCGGCCCAGCGCGCGTCGTCCAGCAGCATCTCGCCGGTCAGGAACAGCTGGCGCCCGGCATCACCGTCCTCGAAGTGCTCCGACACGGCCCGGCCCGCGTCCGCTGGGCGGCACAGGCCGTGCGCCATCGCTGGGTCGAACACGACGAGATCGCCGACGCACAACGGCAGCCGAAGTGCCGCGTGCGGCATGACGAACTCCACGTCGCCCACGTCGAGCGCCAGGATCCAGAACAGGCTGCGCGACCAGTGGCGCGCGACGTCGTTGTGAAAGCCGGCGCCGCGCGAGGCCAGCCAGTCGACGCGCGTCGCGACGCTGCGTTCGTAGTCGGCCGGCCGGTCTCCGAGCACGCGCGTCACGCGCAAGGCATGCGCAACGGCGCCCGCGAGGTCCGGCATGCCCGCCGTCGCCGCGAGCTCGTCCCAGGTCGTGGCGGCGTAGTCCACGTGCGGGGGCGGACGCGTCCACGAGGCCGGCGGCCACGACGTGCACGCGGCCGTACGGGGCGCGCGCGTCGAAGGCGTGGCAGGGCTCGTCGCTGCGCACCGCGAACGCGCGGAACGGCGCGGGCACGGCGTGCGCGTCGACGGCGACGAGGCGATGGGCGGGCGGCGGCATCCGGCCATTGTCGCGGCAGGCCGCGCGCCGCGCGGTCGACGGGCCTACTTGAGCTTGAGCTCCTGCAGCTCCATGCCGCCGACGAACTTGCGCATCACCTTGCGGTCGCCCGATTCGGTGGTCATCTTGCGGTTGTCCTTGGCCATGAACTCCTCGTATTTCTTCTGGATCTCCAGCTGCTGCGCGTTGGTCAGGTAGTCCTTGCCTTCGACCGCCAGGATCAGGTCCGGCTCCCCGGCGCGGGCGTTGTTCACCTGAAGCACGTGGTACGACAGGATGTAGCCCTGCTTGACGCCGAAGTCGTTGCTCTTCTTGAATTCCTTGTCCAGGAAATCGAGGTAGTTCTCGAACTGGCCGGGTTCGAGCTGCACGTAGGTGAAGGTCCAGACGCTGCCCGGCGTGTAGTTGGACGACTGCGCGGACGCGGCGGAACCGAACGCGCACAGCGCCAGGGCGGCGGCCACTTTCAGGGTGCGGACGATCTTCATGGCAATCCCTCCGTCACCATGATCGCGGTGACTGCGTTGGCGCGACGTGCGCCCGGCAGCATCCGATGTCGTGCCGACCCGCGCTGCCGATGGGGTGCGGCGCGCCACTTTGCGCCCGATGGCCGCCGCACGCAACCGCTTTCTTCCGCTCGATCACCGCGTTAGGCACGCCGCCGGCTTCGCCCGCCGCGGCGCCATCCGCTTCGGGTGCTCGGCGGCCGAGGCACGCCCGCTGCGTTACGCTTGGCGTCATGACCGCCCTCGTGCTCCACCTGAGAATCCAGGGCCTCGTGCAAGGCGTCAGCTACCGCTGGAACCTGGTGCAGGCCGCCCGCCAGCGCGGCGTCGCGGGCTGGGTGCGCAATCGGCACGACGGCTCCGTCGAAGCCATGATCGCCGGCCCACAGGCCGCGCTCGACGACCTCGTCGCCTGGGCCCGCCGCGGACCGCCCGGGGCGCGCGTCGACCGGGTCGACGTCGAGCCCGCCCAGGGCAGCTTCGACGGCTTCGAGCAACGCCCCAGCGCATGACCCCTCGCCGCCCCGCCGTCCGCCTGCCGCTGGTCGACAGCGAGCGCTGCACCGGCTGCGGCCGCTGCGTCGCCGCCTGCGACCCGCGCGTCCTCAGCCTGGAGACGATGCCCGACTGGCGCAAGTCCGCCGTGCTGCACCAGGCCGACGGCTGCACCGGCTGCAG
>JAEKKH010000354.1 GCA_019510465.1 Burkholderiales bacterium | reverse complement strand
GCGATGTCGGCCGCGGTGGGCTTGATCAGCGGGTTGGTCAGCAGCGGGCGGGCCAGCGCCCAGTTGTCCGCGTTGTCGCGCGAGGGCGGCAGGCCCACGCCGAAGTTGTTGTCCGCATAACTCCAGTCCAGGCGGTTGAACCAGTCGCCGCTGTCGTAGCTGTTCTTGTCCAGCGACTTGCTGCGCAGCGTGTCCACGCCGGCATGGAAATAGGCCACGCCCTGGCTGAAGGCATTGATGGCGCTGGCCAGGATCTGCACGCGGGCGCGGTCCTCGTGGCTGGTGGTGGTGGGCAGGCGGAAGGCGTTGTTGTCGAACAGCGTCAGGTTGTCGTGGTTCTCGACGTAGTTGACGACCTCGCCCGGTTCCAGCACCCAGCCGGCCGGGATGCCGCCGACGTCGATCTGCTCCAAGCGCAGCATCGCGTCCCAGCTGGTCTGCATCTGGAAGCTGCGGATGGAACCCGCGAGGGATGCCTTGATGCGGTCTGCCTGCCACATCAGCTCGCCGCGGCTCTGGCCGGACGCACTGGCGTTGCTGTCGTAGAAAAAGCCGTTGACATAGCCCTGGTTGGCGACGACGGCGGCATCCGTGTCGCAGCAGCCGCCGCCGCGCACGGCATCGCGGATGATGGGATTGAAGCTGCCAATGCCCGAGCCGTTCAGCGACAGCATCTCGGCCTGCACGAAGCGCGCGCCGTTGGCCACCTCGCCGAAGTTCCAGCCCTCGCCGAGGATCTGCACCTCACGGCCGGCGGCGGCCTTGACGCGGGCCTTGAGCGCCTCCATCACCGAGCGGGGGTGGTGGCCCATGATGTCGAAGCGCAGCGAGCTGATGCGGTAGTCGCGCGTCCAGGTGACGGCCGAGTCGATCATCAGCTTGCCCATCATCAGGTTCTCGGCCGCCGTGTTCTCGCAGCAGGTCGAGCGCTCGATGCCGCCGCTGGCGTTCAGGCGGTAGTAGTAGCCGGGCACGACCTTGTCGAGCACCGAGGTGGCGTTCTGGCCGGACGAGGTGGTGTGGTTGAACACCACGTCCATGCCCACGCGCAAGCCGGCGGCGTTCAGCGCCTGCACCATGCGGCGGAACTCGACGACGCGGGCCAACGGGTCGTTGGCGTTGCTGGCGTAGCTGCCCTCCGGCGTGCTGAACTGCAGTGGGTCATAGCCCCAGTTGAAGCAGTCGGTGCCGGCGGTGGCGGCGACTGTGGCCTGCTGGGATTCGCTGTCGGGCGCGCCACTGGGCGAGGGCGTCACGCAGCTCTTCTCGTTGACGCTGGCGATGTCGAACACCGGCAGCAGGTGCACGTCGGTCAGGCCGGCGGCGGCCAGCGCCGTCAGATGCTTCATGCCGTTGGACTGGCTTTCGGTGAAGGCCAGATATTTGCCGCGCTTGGCCGCGGGTACGGTGCTGTCGTTGATCGAGAAATCGCGGACGTGCAGCTCGTAGATGCTGAGGTCCGACGGCGCGGCCACGGTGGCGGGCGGCGCACTTTGGTCCCAGCCGTTGGGCTTGGTTGCCTGGGCCTGCAGGTCCATGACGACGCTCTGCTGGCTGCCGAGCGTCAGGCCCAGCGAGTAGGGGTCCGTCACGAGGCTCTTCACCAGGCCCGTGCCCTTGACGAAGACCTGCACCAGATAGCGGTAGGTGGCGCCCTGAAGATGGCCTTGCTTGCCGAGGCTCCAGACGCCGGTGGCCGCGTCGCGCGTCATCGGCTCGGTCGTCGTGCGGGTCAGGCCCGAGTTGCCCAGTGGCGTCGTCAGCACCAGGGACACGTTCTGCGCGGTCGGCGCCCAGAGCTTGAAGCTGGTACTGCCATTGGTGGCGACGGCACCGAGATCGGGCACGTTTGCGGCCGCGGCGTAGAGGTCGTCCAGCGCGCCGGCGATCTGTGCGGTGGTGGCGTTCTGCACCTTGCCGTCGGCGTCTTCCTGCACGAGCACCAACTGCTGCTGGTGCAGGGCGGGCAGGCGTGCCTGATCGGCGGCACGTACGCTGAAGACGGTGCCGCTGGCGACGTACTTGAAGCGCTGTGCATCTGCGGCCGGTACGGTGCCGGTGAAGGCGTCCAGCGTGATGTAGCCGTCGGCGCCCTGAACGGGGGCGTCCAGGCCGACGCTGATCTGGCCGGTGGCCGAGTAGTACAGGCGCACGGCGCTGTTCGTCGCGACGCGCGGCCACTTCACGAGGGATTTGTTCAGCCACACGGCGCGGGCGTCGGTGCTGGACACCTGGC
>JAEKKH010000353.1 GCA_019510465.1 Burkholderiales bacterium | reverse complement strand
CGCCGGTGAAGGCGTCAGGACCTAAACCTGGTGCGTCTACCAATTTCGCCACCCGCGCTTCGTGATCCAGGAGCTGGGGACAGGATTGGACGCAAACCCCCCGCTTTCCGGTGAACCAGGGATTCTAACTGCATCCGGCCGGGCGGCCGGATTCTTCAGGCAGCAGTTTGCACCGGGCGAACCCTGAACGCGGCGGCATACATCGCCGGCAGCGCCAGCAGGGTCAGCACGGTGGCGATCACGAGGCCGCCCATGATGGCCACGGCCATGGGCCCCCAGAACTCGCTTTCGGACAGCGGGATCATCGCCAGCACGGCCGCGGCGGCGGTCAGCACGATCGGCCGGAACCGGCGCACCGCCGACTCGATGATCGCGTTCCAGGCCGGCACGCCCTGCGCGCGGTCCTGCTCGATCTGGTCGATCAGGATGACGGAGTTGCGCATGATCATGCCCATCAGCGCGATCACGCCCAGCAGCGCCACGAAGCCGAACGGCCGGTTGAGCAGCAGCAACGCGCCCGCGGCGCCGGCCACGCCCAGCGGGCCGGTCGCGAAGACCAGCAGCGCGCGCGAGAAGCTGTGCAGTTGCAGCATCAGCAGCGTGAAGATGATGAACAGCATCACCGGCACGCCCGCCGCGATCGAGCCCTGGCCCTTGGACGCCTCCTCGACCGCCCCGGCGACCTGGATCTCGTAGCCCGGCGGCATCTTGTTCATGACCGCCTTCAGCGGCCCGATCGCCTTGCCCTTGCCCCACAGCTCGTCGGTGACGGTCGGGCCTTGCATGCCCTCGACCACGTCGCCCTGCACGGTCACGGCGTAGCTGCGGCCCTCGCGCCACAGGACGCCGGGCTCCCAGCCCAGCGACAGCCTGGCGACCTGCGTCAGCGGAACCACGCCGCCGTTGCTGGTGGCCACGTAGCCGCTCGCCAGGTTGGCCACGGCGCTGCGCTCGGCCAGCGGCTGGCGCAGGACGATGTCGATCAGCTGGTCGCCCTCGCGGAACTGGCCGATCGTCGAGCCCGAGAACTGCGTCTGCGTGGCCTGGGCGATGGCCTGCGTCGTCACGCCCAGCGCACGCGCCTTGGCCTGGTCGACCGCGAGCCGCATCGCGAGAACGTTCTCGTTCCAGTTGTCGTTGACGCCGCGCATGTGCGGGTTGCCGCGCAGCACCGCCTTGGCCTCGTCGGCCCAGCGGCGGACCTGGTCGGCGTCCGGCCCGACCACGCGGAACTGCACCGGGTAGGCGACCGGCGGCCCGTTGGGCAGCAGCTTGACGCGCGTGCGGATCTCGGGGAACTCGGCGGCCAGCAGCGCGGGCAGCTTCTTGCGCAGGCTCTCGCGCACCTTGAGGTCGACCGGCTCGAGGATGGCCTCGCTGACGTTGCTCTGCGGAAACACCTGGTCCAGCGGCAGGTAGAAGCGCGGCACGCCGCTGCCCACCCAGGTCGTCACCGACTTCACGCCGGTCTCCTTGAGCATGCGGGCCTCGAAGCGCCTGGCGATGTCCTCGCTCTGCCTGATCGTGGCGCCCTCGGGCAGCCACAGGTCGACCATGATCTCGGGACGGCTCGAATCGGGGAAGAACTGCTGCTGCACCACGCCCATGCCCACCAGGCCCAGCAAGAAGATGCCGACGGTCGCGCCGATCGTGAGCCAGCGATGGCCGATGCACCACGCCACGACGCGGCGGAAGCGCTCGTAGAACGGCGAGTCGAAGGTCTCGTGCGGCTGCGCGGACAGGCTGCCGTCCGCCTCGTGCGCCTTCATGCGCGTGTGCAGCAGGCGCGCGCCCAGGTAGGGCACGAAGTACACCGAGACGAACCATGAGATCAGCAGCGCCGCAGCGGTCACCGCGAAGATCGCGAACGTGTACTCGCCCGTGACGGACTTGGCCAGCCCGATCGGCAGGAAGCCCGCGGCCGTGATCAGCGTGCCGGTGAGCATCGGCATCGACGTCACCTCGTACGCGAACGTGGCGGCGCGCTCCTTCGAGTAGCCCTCCTCCAGCTTGCGCACCATCATCTCGACCGCGATGATCGCGTCGTCCACCAGCAGGCCCAGCGCGATGATCAGCGAGCCGAGCGAGATCTTGTGCAGCCCGACGCCCCAGTAGTACATCGTGACGAAGGTGATCGCCAGCACCAGCGGGATCGTGATGGCCACGACGAGGCCGGGCCAGATGTCGATGCGGATCGGGTTGAAGTGCAGCCCCAGGCTCACGAAGCTGACGCCCAGCACGAT
>JAEKKH010000097.1 GCA_019510465.1 Burkholderiales bacterium | reverse complement strand
AGGGGGGCGGCTGGGTCGACTACGACTTCCTCAATCCGTCCACCGGCCAGGTCGCGCCCAAGACGTCCTTCGTCGTGCCGGTGACGGACGACCTGGTGCTGGGCTGCGGCATCTACAAGACGGTGCAGCGGCACTGAGGTCGCGCCCCGCGCGATGCCGGCCGGCGTGGCGGCGACATCGTCGAGCAGGTGCGCGCAGGCGCTCAGTGCGCCGTCGCGAGCGCCGTGTCGCGGCGCAGCGCGTACGGCGAAGGCACGTCGCACTTCTGCACGCCGTTGGCCACCGTGCGGCAGCCCTCGATCGTGTAGCCGGCGGCGCCGTGCAGTTCGGCGACGACCGCCTCGCGGCTGCGCTCGCGGCCGGTCGGGACGTCGCAGGTCTGCACGCCGTTGGCGTTCGTGCGGCAGCCGGTGAACGTGTCGGCCTTGGCGTGGATCTCGGCGACGACGGCTTCGCGCGTGCGCTCGTGGCCGGTGGCGACGTCGCAGGTCTGCACGCCGTTGGCGTTGGTGCGGCAGCCGTCGTCGGCGGCGAAGGCGCCGGAGGCGCAGAACGCCAGCGCGAGGGTGGCGGAGGTGAGGAGGTGTCGGGTGTTCATGGTCTTCTCGATGTGGGTGGCGCGCGTCGCGGATGCTGGAGGGGCATCGCGTCGCGTCGTCGTGCGGTCACTGTACGAAGACCCGATGCAGCGAAAAACCGGGATCGGTGGAATTCACTATTGCTGAAAACCGAGGTCCAAGGTCATTCGGTGGCCCGCTTGACGGGCCCGGCAGACACGTCCGATGAAAGGCGCGGTACACCCCCCACCCGTATCAAGTCAATACCCGGCATCGTAGTCGCCACCGGCCTTCCACGCTCCTAAGATGCTGCTCGTCCGTGCGGCGCGGCGCCGCCGTCGATCCTTTCCAAGGAGCATCAACATGTGTGGTTCGATCGGATCCAGGAGTGCTCAGACACCGAGCGAGAGCAGCGCGGATTCCAGTTCCAGCGGTACTGCGGCGACGACGGTGGCCGGCATGATCACGGGGCTGCCGGCGGGCAACTACCACGCGCTGCATGTATGGAAGCCGACGGCGCCTGGCTCCCCGGTGCATCACAGCCATATCCAGATCCAGAACACCGACGGTACGAATGTCTTCCACTTCGGGCTGTTCGCCGTCAACGGCACCGCCAGCGTCCAGGGAGGTCCGGGCGCAGCGCCTTCCTCCAGCGGCTATGCCGCCAGCACCAGCTACAAGCCCAATCCCATGGTGGCGACCAACGTGCAGATCCTGGCGGCGTACACCTCGGCCATCGATGCCTGCGGTGGCACCTACCGGCTCCTGCACAACAACTGCCAGAAGTTCGGCCGGAAATTCATGACGGCGCTCGGAAGCAGCCACCACCGCAAGCTGTTCCATCCCTGACCCCGGCGCGCGGGCGCGTGGGCGAGTCGCCCTCAGGGCGCCCTGGCCAGCGAGTCGCGCATCACCACGGTGGGCACGAACTTGCGCGAGACCGGCAGCTCGGTGCCGAAGCGCGTGTTGATCAGCATGCGGCAGGCGTTGAGCGCCATCTCGGCGATCGGGATGCGCACGCTGGTCAGGCGCGGCGAGAGGAAGGCGGCGACGTCGGAATCGTCATAGCCCATCACCGACCACTGCTGCGGCACGCGGATGCCGTGGTGGCCCAGGAAGCTGATCGCGCCCATGGCCATCTGGTCGTTGGCGCAGAACAGCGCGGTGATCCTGGGCTTGCGCGCCACCAGGCGCTCGCAGGCGGCCCAGCCGGACGGTGCGCTGAAGTCGCCTTCTTCCACGATCACGGCGTCCGCCGCGATGCCCGCCTCGCCGAGGCGGTCGAACAGGCCCTGCAGGCGCTGCTTGTTGTCGCCCGCGATGGCCGGGCCGGTGATGACCGCGATGCGCCGGTGGCCGTGCGCCAGCAGCGCGTCGGCGGCGGCGCGGCCGGCGGCGCGGTGGTCCACGGTGAAGCAGTGCGCCTTCATGCCTTTGACGTCGCGGTTCACGATGGCCAGGTTCGCGAAGTCGTCGCGCAGGGCGGCGAAGTCGGCATCGCGCAGCGCGTTGCTGCACATGATGATGCCGTCGCATTCGCGCTCGATGAGGAAGCGCACGCCGTCGAGCGACTGCTGGCGGGTGTCCTCGTCGCCGCAACCGTTGGCGGCGACCATGTGGCGGTCGTGCTGGCGCAGCTCGGCGTCGATGGCGTCCAGCAGCGGGCCGTAGAACGGGCCCTTGAAGTCGGGAACGAACACGCCGATGGTGCCGGTGCTCTGCAGGGACAGGGCGCGCGCGATCGCGCTCGGACGGAAGCCCAGTTGCCGCGCCGCCGCCTCGACGCGCGCCGCGGCGGCTTCCGAGAACGAGCCCTTGCCGCTGATGACGCGCGAGGCCGTGCCCACGCCCACGCCGGCGAGCTTCGCGACGTCCTTGATCGTTGCCATGGCCGTGACGATATCAGCGGGTGCGATGCCGGAATGCGCCGGCGCGCAGATCGATGCGTTCCTGCGACACCGGGTCGAACACGCTTGCGCGATCGAGGTCCATCTGCACGCCCACGCGATCACCGATCTGGTGCGTGCCCGCGGCCGGGGCGATGGCGGCCAGGCGGTGGCCCTGCAGGTCCAGCCAGACCACCTCGTGCGCGCCCATGGCCTCGACCAGGGTGATTTCCGCCTCGGGCCGGCCGCCGCCGGCGGCATGCAACGCCAGGTGCTCCGGCCGGATGCCCAGGATGGCCTGGAGGCCCGGCTCGGCGCCGCCGGCCGACACCTCGCCGTCGATGAAGTTCATGCTGGGCGAGCCCAGGAAGCCGGCGACGAACATGTTGGCCGGGCGCGCGTAGACCTCGCCCGGCGTGCCCACCTGCTGGATGCGGCCGCCGCGCATCACGGCCACGCGGGTGGCCAGCGTCATGGCCTCCACCTGGTCGTGGGTGACGTAGATCATCGTGGCGCCGAGTTCGCGGTGCAGCGCCTTCAGCTCGCGCCGCAGCTCGGTGCGCAGCTTGGCGTCGAGGTTGGACAGCGGCTCGTCGAACAGGAACACCTGCGCCTCGCGCACCAGCGCGCGCCCGATGGCCACGCGCTGGCGCTGGCCGCCGGACAGCTGCGCCGGCTTGCGCGCGAGCAGCGCCTCGAGCTGCAGCATCTTCGCGGCGCGCGCCACGCGCTGCGTGATCTCGGCCTTCGGCGTGCCGGCCACGCGCAGTCCGAACGACATGTTGCGCTCGACGTTCATCGTCGGGTAGAGCGCATACGACTGGAACACCATGCCGATCGCGCGATCCTTCGGGTCGGCCCACGTGACGTCGCGCCCGCCGATGTGCACCGCGCCGGCCTCGACGTCGATCAGGCCGGCGATGGCATGCAGCAGCGTGGACTTGCCGCAGCCCGACGGCCCCAGCAGCACGAGGAACTCGCCGTCGACGACGTCGAGGTCGAGCTTCTCCAGCACGGGCGTGCCACCCATGTGCACCGCGAGTTGTTGGATGTTGACGTTCATGTCGTGTCGTGGCGAACCAGGATCCTTGCCAGGCCCCGGAGGGAGCGGGCCTGGGCCCCTCGGAGGCGGTGAGCGGAGCGGGCACTGGCCGTCATGGCTAGCCCTTCACGGCGCCGGCGGCGATGCCGCGCACGAACCAGCGTCCCGAGACGAGGTACACGGTCAGGGGTACCAGCGACGTCAGCAGCGTGGCCGCCATGTTGACGTTGTAGAGCCGCTCGCCGGTGGTGGTGTTGATGATGTTGTTCAGCTGCACGGTCATCGGCAGCCAGTCGTGGCCGGCGAACACCAGGCCGATCAGGAAGTCGTTCCAGATCGCGGTGACCTGCATGATCACGGCTACCACGACGATGGGCAGCGACATCGGCAGCATCAGCTGCACGAAGATGCGCCAGAAGCCGCCGCCGTCGATGCGCGCGGCCATGAACAGCTCGTGCGGCACGCTGGCGTAGTAGTTGCGGAACAGCAGCGTCATCACCGGCATGCCGAACACGGTGTGGATCAGCACGACGCCGGGCAGCGTGCCGAACAGGCCCATGGCGGCGAGCGCGCGGATCAGCGGGAACATCATCACCTGGTAGGGGATGAAGGCGCCGGTCAGCAGCACGACGAAGAACGCCTGTGCCCCGCGCGGCCGCCAGAACGACAGCGCGTAGCCGTTGAGCGCGCCGAGCAGGATCGACAGGATCGTGCTGGGCACCACGATGGCCACGGAGTTCATGAAGCCGACGCGGATGCCCCCGCACTCGAGGCCGGTGCAGGCGGACGTCCAGGCCTGCACCCAGGGCTCCAGCGTCAGCTTGACGGGCCACGCGAACAGGTTGCCGAGGCGGATCTCCTCCATCGGCTTGATCGACGTGACGATCATCACGTACAGCGGCAGCAGGAACGCGAAGGCGGCGGTGGCCAGGAAGGCGTACAGGCCGAGGCGCGCGGGGCGCGGCAGCCGGCGGCGGCCGGCGGCGGCCAGCGCCGGCTTAGGCGCCGCCGCCTCGGCGCCCGGGCCGTTGGCGCCGGGCGTGACGACGGCGTTCATGCGCTGGCTCCCTGCGCGCTCGCGCGCAGCGCGCGCGCGACGCGCTCGGCGCGGCGTGACGCGTGCGCGCGGGCATGGAACCACGGCGCGAGCAGCGCCAGCACCGTCAGCAGCAGCACGGTCGACGCGGCGGACGCCAGGCCGATGTTGGCGCGCACCAGCAGGTTGTCGATGATGAACTTGGCCGGCACCTCGCTGGCCAGTCCCGGCCCGCCCTGGGTCATCGCCACGACGACGTCGAACACCTTCACGACGCTCACCGACAGGAGCACGAAGGCCGTGCCGATCGACGGCCCCAGCATCGGCAGCACGATGCTGAGGTAGACGCGCCACTTCGGGATGCCCTCGATGCGCGCGGCCATCCACAGGCTCTCGTCGATGCCGCGCAGGCCCGCCAGCATCAGCGCCATCACGAGGCCGCTGGCCTGCCAGACGGCGGCCACGACGATCGCGAGCATCACGGCGTCCTGGCGCACGATCCAGTCGAAGGTGAAGTCCGGGAAGCCCCAGCCGCGCACGGTGGCCTGCAGCCCCAGCTCGGGGTTGAGCATCCACTGCCAGACGAGGCCGGTGGCGACGAAGGACATCGCGTACGGATACAGGAAGATCGTGCGCAGCACGCCTTCGGCACGCACCCGCTGGTCGATGAACACGGCCAGCAGGAAGCCGATGACGAGGCAGCCGAGGATGAACAGCGCACCGAACAGCGCCATGTTCTGCAGCGAGAGCACCCAGCGCTCGCTGTCGAACAGGCGCGCGTACTGCCTCAGGCCGACGAAATCGGAAATCGGCAGCGTGCGCGAGCTGCTGACCGAGATCCGCATCGACCACAGCACGCTGCCGACGTAGACCCACAGCACCGTCGCCACCATGGGCAGCAGCGCGGCCCAGGCCACCAGGTGGCGCAGGAGAGGGCGGCCGGATCGGATCACTTAGCCGTTCTTCAGGGCGGCGGCGATCGCCTTGGCGGCATCGTCCACGGACTCGTTGGTGTTCCAGAACTTCGTGATGACGTCCTGCAGCGAGCCCTCGAGGTCCGGCGAGATCAGCATCTCGGGCGTGGGCAGCTGGCGCGAGACGTCCTTCATGATGGTCACGCCCTGCTGCGCGCAGAGGTCGAGGCCCTTGACGTCGACGTCGGTGCGGATCGGGATCGAGCCCTTCTTGTTGGAGAAGGCGACCTGCGTGGCGGGCGACGTGAAGACGGTGGCCAGCAGCTGCTGCGACTTGACCTGCGACGGATCGGCGTTCTTCGGGAACACGAACACGTCGCCGGCCACGAGGTACGGCGACTTCGGGCCGAAGCCGGGGAAGCAGCCGAATTCCTTGCCGGCCGTCTGGTGCGCGGTGGCGAATTCGCCCTTGGCCCAGTCGCCCATGACCTGCACGCCGGCCTTGCCGGAGATGACCATCGCCGTGGCATCGTTCCAGTTGCGGTTGGGCGAGCCGGCGTCCACGTAGTTGTGCAGCTTCTTGAACGAGGCCAGCAGCGCCTTGAACTGCGGCGTGCCGGGCAGGTTGACGTCCTTGTCGCGGTACAGCTTCATGTACATGTCGGGGCCGCCGACGTGCGCGAGCCACGCGTAGAACGTGATCTTCTCCTGCCACGGCTGGCCGCCGAAGGCCAGCGGCACGAGGCCCGCGGCCTTGAGCTTGTCGAGGTCGGCGAAGAACTCGTCGGCCGACTTCGGCTCGTCCTTGATGCCGGCCTTGGCGAACGCCGCCTTCGAGTACCAGAACCACGCCGGCATGTGGATGTCGACCGGCACCGCGTAGAAGTGGCCCTTGATCCTGATCGAGTTCAGGATCGGCGCGGGCAGGATCTGGTCCCAGTGGTTCTGCGCCGCCACCACGTCGACGTTGGCGAGCATGCCCTGGTCGATCAGGTCGAGGAACTGCTTGGAGGTGTTGAACTGCGCCGCGGTGGGCGGCGTGCCGCCGACCATGCGGTTGACGGCGGCCGCGCGCGCCTGCTCGCCGCCGGCGATCGCCGCGTCGACCCAGGTGCCGCCGGCCTTCGTGTAGGCATTGGCCAGTTCCTTGACGGCCGCGGACTCGCCGCCGGACGTCCACCAGTGCAGCACCTCGGCACGGTTGGCCTGCGCCTGCGCCGGGCCTTGAAAGCCCATGGCCGCGCCGAACGCGAGCCCGAGCGCGAGGGCCATGCGAGTGGTCTTCTTGGTCATGCGTCGTCTCCTTGCTTTGTGTTCATGCGGCGTCGGTACCGGCCGCGGCGGCGAAATGAGCTCAGGCCGTGGCGCGGGCCTGCAGGAACTGCCTGAACGCGAGCGCGCTGTCCTTGGGCGTGCGCACCTGCGTCGCGTAGTCGACGTGGACGAGGCCGAAGCGCTTCTCGTAGCCGTAGCCCCACTCGAAGTTGTCCATCAGCGACCACGCGAAGTACCCGCGCACGTCCACGCCCTGGCGCATCGCCTGGTCGATGGCGGCCAGATGGCTGTTGAAGTAGCGCGCGCGCTGCGCGTCCTGCACGCGGCCGCCCTCGACCGCGTCGGCGCTGGCCATGCCGTTCTCGGTGATGTAGATGGGCGGCAGCGCCGGATAGCGCTGCCTGAACTCGAGCAGCAGGTCGCGCAGGCCGTCGGGGAACACCTCCCAGCCCATCTGCGTGCGCTCGACGCCGGGGAGCGGCTTGACGGCGAAGCCGTGGCCGCCGTCGTTGGCGACGACCTGGCGGAAGTAGTAGTTGATGCCGAGGAAATCGAGCGGTGCGCCGATGACGGCCATGTCGCCGTCGCGCACAGGCGCGTGCGCGTCGGGCCACAGGTCGCGCAGCGGGGCAGGGTAGCGGCCCAGGAACAGCGGGTCGAGCGGCCACAGGTTGGACGAGGCGTGCGCGCGCTCGGTGGCGACGCGGTCGGCCTCGGCGTCGCTGGCCGGCGTGACCTGGCAGATGTTGGCCACCAGGCCGACGGGGGCCTTGTCGTGCGCACGCAGCGCCGCCGTGCCCAGGCCGTGCGCCAGCAGCAGGTGGTGCATCGCCTCGACGCCGTAGCGCGCGTCGGTCAGGCCCGGCGCGTGGCGGCCCTCGGTGTGGCCGATGTAGGCGGAGCAGAAGGGCTCGTTGAGCGTCATCCAGCCGGCGATGCGGCCCTTGAAGGCGCGCGCCATCGCGTCCGCGTAGTCGGCGAAGCGGTGGGCGGTATCGCGGTTGAGCCAGCCGCCGCGATCCTGCAGGGTTTGAGGCAGGTCCCAGTGGTACAGCGTGGCCCACGGGGCGATGCCGTGCTTGTCCAGCTGGTCGAGCAGCCGCTGGTAGAAGTCGACGCCGCGCGGGTTGAGCCGGCCGTTCGTGTCCATCACGCGCGGCCACGCGATCGAGAAGCGGTAGGCGTCGAAGCCGAGGTCGGCCAGCAGCGCAACGTCCTGCTCGTAGCGGTGGTAATGGTCGCAGGCCACGTCGCCGGTGTCGCCATGGTGCGTCTTGCCGGGGGTGTGCGAGAAGGTGTCCCAGATCGACGGCACGCGGCCGTCCTCGCGGGCCGCGCCCTCGATCTGGTACGAGGCCGTGGCCGCGCCGAACACGAAGCCGCGCCGGTGCATCGCCGAGCCGGCCGGCGGAGAAATGGGGACGATCGGGTTGCTCAAGCGGGACCTCGTTGCGCGCGGCGCCGCCGCGGGATCGATGCCGGTTCGCATCGTCGACATGGAACCGCAGGATAGGGGCGCGTATGAGTGGAAACACCGACGTCCGGGCATGACCGCGATGGGCTGGATGCCTCATCCCGCCGCATAGGACAGCTGCTCGGCCGCGGACGCCGAAGGTCCCCGGTGGTCATCCTGCGCGTCGTCGCGACTCCGTCCTGGTCAAGCTCCCTTTGGCGCGAGCGAGGCTTCATCGCGGAGCCTGGATCCCGCGACACCGCTCGGCGGTGCGCACGCCGACGCGCTTGGCGGCGGCGCCAGCTCGACCGGGCGGTATTCGTTACGATTCTTTCGTCACGAGAGGCCAAGGCCTCGCAGGGCGTGGGCCATCATTGGCCGCTTGATCTCCGCTGCCTCGCCGCGCCACGAGCGCGCGGCCTCCCGATCGTGACGACGCGTTCCCTGCCGCCCCGCCTTGCCTTGCCCGCGACTCGAACGGGAGGACCCGGCGC
>JAEKKH010000096.1 GCA_019510465.1 Burkholderiales bacterium | reverse complement strand
ACAAGGAATTCGGCCAGCTGCAGTCGGAAATCACCCGCGTGCTGGGCGGCACGGCCTTCAACGGCAAGCACATCCTGGGCGCGGACGCCACGACCCTGAACTTCCAGGTCGGCGCGAACACGACGTCCGACGACACCGTCTCGATCACGACGACCGACATGGCGACCTCGGACACCACGATGACGACCGTGACGAACACGTCGACCGCCGTGATCGACTCGACCGCCACCTCGGGCGCCATCGCCAAGTCCAGCGTCGAGAACCAGACGGCCGCCCGCAGCCGCATCATGGACGCCGACTTCGCGACGGAAACCGCCAACATGAGCCGCGCCAACGTCCTGCAGCAGGCCGGCACCGCGATGATCGCCCAGGCCAACCAGCAGCCGTCCCAGGTGCTGTCGCTGCTGCGCTGATCGCGCCAGGCCGACGGGGCCCTGCCCCGCCCGCGACGAGCGACACGAAGCCCCGCCAGGCGCAAGCCGGCGGGGCTTTCTTCATGTCGGTTGCCGGTGACAACTCGGGCAATCCCGTGCTCCACGGAGCCGAATTGGGGCAACTTGAGGCCTCATATCGGTGGTTTGCCCGGGCTCAAGTATTCGCACAATCCAATCCAACGTCTCCTACTTCCCACGGGAAGCCGGGGATGCGGTCCGGAAGCACCGGCGATGAAGCGCGAGCGAAGTCGGGGTGACCAAGTACCGGGCTTGGAGGGTGCGTGGTTTGAAAGGCCAGCCTGACAGCCACGCATCGAACTGAGTTCCGGCACTTTCGCCGGTTGTGCCTGAGTCCTGGAGTATTCACATGCCATTGACGATCAATACGAACATTGCTTCGCTGAATGCGCAGCGCAACCTCAACATGTCCCAGGGCTCCCTGGCGACGTCCATGCAGCGCCTGTCCTCCGGCCTGCGCGTGAACTCCGCCAAGGACGACGCCGCCGGCCTGGCCATCGCCGAGCGCATGAACGCCCAGACGCGTGGCATGAACGTGGCGATCCGCAATGCCAACGACGGCATCTCGATGTCGCAGACGGCCGAAGGCGCGCTCTCGCAGGTCAGCAACTCGCTGCAGCGCATGCGCGAACTGGCGGTGCAGGCCCGCAATGCCACGAACAGCTCGTCGGACAAGGACTCGCTGAACAAGGAGTTCTCGCAGCTGCAGCAGGAAATCAGCCGCGTCCTCGCGGGCACGACCTTCAACGGCAAGCACATCCTCGGGGCGGACGCGACGTCTCTGACGTTCCAGATCGGCGCCAACACCACGGCCGACGACACGATCACGATCGCGACGGCGGACATGTCGCAGGACGCGACGATCACCGCCGTCACCAGCACCTCCACCGCCCTGATCGACGCCTCGGCCACGCTGGGCGCCATCGGCACCGTGATCGACAACATCGACGCGGCGCTCGATTCGGTCAACGACACGCGCGCCACCTACGGCGCCACGCAGAGCCGGTTCGACGCCATCATCACCAACCTGCAGGTCGGCGTCGAGAACCAGTCGGCCGCCCGCAGCCGCATCATGGACGCCGACTTCGCGTCGGAAACCGCCAACATGAGCCGTTCGCAGGTGCTGCAGCAGGCCGGCACCGCGATGGTCGCCCAGGCCAACCAGCTGCCGCAGCAGGTGCTCAAGCTGCTGCAAGGCTGATCCTTCCGCGCCCCGCGAAGGCGCGCCCCGCAATCCCCGGCGACCCTGTCGCGGCGGTTTGCGCGGCGCGCCTTTTCAATTGGGGCGAGGAGATCGATCGATCGGTCGAATTGAAGGGCGTTTCCGGACGTGCAATCGCGTTCGGGCGCGGTCCCGCCCCTCAAGTCCGGCGGCCGAACGCCGATAGTCCGCTCAAGGACCGCCAAGGAATTCCATGACCACCACGACGAGCTCGACGACCGGCTCCATCAGTTCGGCCGGCATCGGCAGCGGACTCGATGTCAAGGGCATCATCACCTCGCTGATGGCGGTGGAATCGCAGCCGCTGACGCTGCTGCAGCAGAAGGCCAGCTCGGTGCAGACCGAGATCTCCGCGGTCGGACAGGTCCAGAGCCTGACCTCGACGCTGGGCGACAAGGCGCGCGCGCTGTCGTCGGCGACGCTGTGGACGCAGACGACCTCCGCTTCCGCCGATGCCACCGCCGTGACGGCCGACACCGCCGGCGGCACGGCCGCGCCGGGCGACTACTCGGTCAGCGTGCAGCAGATGGCGCAGGGCCAGACGATCACCTCGCCGGCCTCCGCGGGGTCGACGCTCAACGCCGGCACGATCTCGATCCAGCTGGGCACCTACAAGTCCGACGGCGCCACGCCGCCCACGCTCACGTTCGTGGCGGGCGGCGCCGCGAAGGTGGACATCCCGATCGGCGCCAGCGAGACCTCGTTGTCGGCGATCCGCGACAAGATCAACTCGTCCAACGCCGGCGTGCAGGCGTCGATCATCACCGACGCGAACGGCTCGCGCCTGTCGCTGCGCTCGACCGACACCGGCGCGGCCAATGCCTTCCAGATCACCTCGTCCGAGACCACGGACGACGGCGCCGCCGGCACCGGCCTGTCGGCGCTCAACTTCGACGCCAGCACCGGCGCGACCGGCTCGCAGATGGTGCTGAACCAGTCCGCCGTCAATGCCAAGGCCACCGTCAACGGCATCGACATCGAGTCGGCCTCGAACAAGCTGAGCAACATCTCGGACGGCCTGAGCCTGACGCTGCTGCGCAAGACGACGGATCCGGTATCCGTCAAGGTGTCGACGGACACGGCGTCGATGCAGAAGGCGATCACGGACTTCGTGTCGGCATATTCGGCGCTGCAGTCCTACATCTCGCTGCAGACCAAGTACGACGCCGGCACCGCGGTGGCCGCCGGCACCTCGCGCCAGGACGGCCCGTTGCAGGGCGACCCGTCCATCGTCGGCTTCCAGAACCAGCTGCGCGCGATCGTCACCACCACGTCGACGACGTCCTCGATGTTCGCGCGGTTCTCCGACATCGGCATCGCCGTGCAGAAGGACGGGACGCTGTCGATCGCCAACCAGAACAAGCTGACGTCGGCGCTGTCGCACCCCGACGAGCTGTCCAAGCTGTTCACGACGTTCGGAACGACCAACGAGAACACCGGCATCGCCCAGCGCTTCGCGTCGCTGGCCGACAAGGCCAACGCCACCGACGGCTCGCTGTTCTCGCGCACCGCCGGCCTCAAGGGCGAGCTCTCGCGCAACCAGAAGCAGCAGGACGACATGCAGACGCACCTGGACGCCACGCAGGCGCGCCTCACGGCGCAGTACCAGGCGCTGGACACGACGATGGCCAAGATGAACGCGCTGTCGAGCTATGTCTCGCAGCAGGTCGCGTTGATGCAGAAGGCCTGACCCTGGGGGCTTGCGGCGGTGCCGGCCGTCGGGAGTCCTTGAATAGTTCCGCTGTTCTCCGAGCTTGCGCCGACATGAGGGCTCAATCCGGACAGTTCCGCTTCAAGACCGGCGCCGACACTTCCGATAACAGGTCAAGACGAACACTTCACGGACACGGATCCCGAACTCACCATGTTCTCCTCCGCAACCCCTTCCGCCTTCGGCCGCTCCCACGGCTTTGCCAACGCCTACGCTCGCGTCGGCGTCGAGACCAGCGTCAACGCCGCGTCGGCCCACAAGCTGATCGAGCTGCTGTTCAACGGCTTCATGGATTCCCTCGTGACGGCGCGCGGCGCGATGCGCGCGGGCCAGATCGAGGCCAAGGGCAAGGCCATCGGCCGTGCCGTCCGCATCGTCGAGGAGGGCCTGAAGGCCGGCCTCAACCTGGAAGGCGGCGGCCGCCTGGCCGCGGACCTGCATTCGCTGTACGCCTACGTCGGCCTGCGCCTGCTGCAGGCCAACCTGAAGAACGACGAGGCCGCGCTGGACGAATGCGCACGCCTCCTGGGCCCCCTGCGCGACGCCTGGGTCGCCATCGGACCTCAAGTGGAAGCGGGCAACCTGTGAACATCTCGAGCACCTTCACCCAAAAGAAGATCATGAGTACCAAGCTGCTCAACTACTACGAGGCCATCGAGAAGGCCAGTGCCGAGATGCTCGCCGCGGCGCGCACGGGCAACTGGGACGAGGTCGTCAAGCTCGAAGGCGCCTGTGCCGTGCTGATCGCGCAGCTCAAGAACGCCGCCCACTCGACCCAGCTGATGCAGAACGAAGCCAAGGAGAAGTCGCGCATCATGCAGCGCATCCTCCTGAACGACGCCGAGATCCGCCACCTGGCCGAGCCCTGGCTGGAAGACCTGGACCAGATGATGGGCGGCGGCAGCCGTCCCGCCTTCCTTCATTGAGCCCCCACGCGCCCGCTGGCGCCGTCCCCCCGGGGATGGGCTCCACGGCGCGATTCTCGTTTCCCGATAGCCTGGACCGATCAGCCGCTTCGCGAGCATCTCAACGGACCCACATCGCCATGTTCGAAGACACCCGCCCCGCCTCGCTCGATGCGCTGGGATCCGGCGAGGGACTCGCCGAGTTCCGCGTCAGCGCGCCCGGTGAGATCCGCGCGTTGCTCAAGCAGCTGATGGACGAGGTGCTGCCGCTGAACCTGAGCGCCTCCGATGGCAGCGCCTACACGACCACGCTGTGGACGGTCGATTCGGCCAACGCCCGCGTCTCGTTCACGGCCGACCTGCAGCAGCCCGCGGTGCACGACATCGTCGAGGCGGACGAATGCGTTGCCGTCGCCTACCTCGACCGCATCAAGGTGCAGTTCGACGTCGGCGACCTGGTGCTGGTGCAGGGGCCCAAGGCCAGCGTGCTGCAGGCCCGCCTGCCGCGCGAGCTGTTCCGCTTCCAGCGCCGCAACACCTTCCGGGTGCGCACCATCGAGCGCACGTCGCCGACGGCGTCGTTCCGCCACCCGGGCATTCCCGACATGAGCGTCGCGCTGCGCGTGCTCGATGTCAGCATCGGCGGCTGCGCGTTGCTGCAGCCGTCCAACGTCCCCGGCCTGCAGCCCGGGGCGGTGATCAGGAGCGTGCGCCTGTCGCTGGACGCGGACACCCAGATCGATGCCGGACTCATGCTGCACCATGTCACCTCCACGGGCGCCGAGAACGGCTCCGTGCGCCTGGGGTGCGAGATCGTCGGCATGAGCCCGACGGCGCAGCGTGCATTGCAGGTCTACATCGACCAGACGCAGAAGCGCCGGCGGCTGATGCCCAACGAGTAGCGCCCGGCGCTGCGCCAGTCCGGACACCCATGATGCGTGGTCTGCGCTATTTCGGCGGCTCGCTCAAGATCAGGCTGGCGCTCGCGGGCCTGGTGCTCATTGCGGCGAGCGTCGCACTGACGGTCGTGCTCGTGCTGCGCGCCATGGAGCAGCGCAGCCAGCGCGCGGCCCTCGATTCCGAGGTCGCCAACGCCGAGCGCATCGGCCTGGTGCTGTCGGCCAAGATCGTGTCGCTGCAGAACTCGCTGCGCGCGGCGACGACGCAGCTCGATGTCGCCCAGCTGACCGACCCTGACGCCGTCAAGCGCTGGCTCGACGCCCAGCGCGTGCTGTCCAGCCTGTTCGACGGCGTGTTCCTCGCCGACGGCCGGCTGCACGTGATCGGCTTTGCCGAGAACGGCGCCGTGCATGGCACCGACATCGACGCGTCCGACCGCGACTACCTGCGCCGCACGGTGCGCGAGCGCCGCAGCGTGGTGTCGCGCGTGGGCGTCAGCCGCACGAGCGGCACGCCCATGTTCGCCATCACGATGCCCCTGTTCGACGCGGACGGCCACGTCGGCGCGGTCCTGATCGGCGGCATGAAGCTGTCGTCGAGCACGCTGCTGGGCGACCTCACGCGTCCGGCGATGGACGACCACAGCCCCGTGGCCACGGTGATTGCCGACGCCGACGGCAACGTCGTCTCCAGCGCCGACCCGGCGCGCGTGATGACCCGGCTCGAAGCCGACCCGCACTTCGCCGGCGCGATCGCGCAGTGGCGGGCCGAGGGGGCGCCGATCGAGCCGCAGGGTTCGGCGCGACATCTCGGCAACGACATCGTGGCGATGGCGGGCGTTCCCGCCGCCGACTGGGTGGTGTTGCGCAGCGCGCCCGCCGAGGTGCTGCTCGGCGGCCCGACCGCGGGCCGCCGCCAGGCGATCTGGATCGGCGCCGCGGTGGCGGTCGCCGGCGGGCTGATCATCCTGCTGGTGATGCTGGCGCTGCTGCGTCCGCTGCGCCAGCTCGAGAAGCGCGCCCTGCGCCTGATCGGCGAGGATTTCTCGGCGCAGGAGCCCTGGCCCCAGGCCGGCGGCGAACTGGGCGAGCTCACGCGCGTGTTCCAGTACGTGCTGCGCCAGAAGGCCGATTGGCACAAGGCCAGCGACGAGCTGCTGGGCAAGATGCGCGCGGTGATGGGCACGGCGCCGGTGGGCATCGCCTTCACGCGCATGGGGCGCTTCGAGCTGGTGAGCGACGAATTCGCGCGCCTGTTCGGCTATGACAGCGCGGGCGTGCACGGCATGCAGAGCCACGTGATCTGCCCGTCCGACGAGGCGCACGGCGAGTTCATGCGCATGGCCATCGAGGCGTTCGCCGCTGGCGGCACCTGCGACGCCGAGCGCGAACTCGTGCGCGCCGACTCCAGCCGCTTCTGGGCGCGGCTGCAGGGCGCTCCGGTGAGTGCGGGCGACGCCAGCGCGGGCACGATCTGGATCTTCACGGACATCACCGAGAGCCGGCGCCATCGCGAGCAGTTGTCGTGGTCGGCCTCGCACGACGAACTCACCGGCCTGGTCAACCGCCGCGAGTTCGAGCTGCGACTGGCCGAGGAGATCGGTGAACGCGCCGACGCCGAGCCGGCGGCCGCGCTGTTCATCGACCTCGACCGCTTCAAGGCCGTCAACGACAGCAGCGGCCACGCCGCCGGCGACGTGCTGCTCAAGGACATCGCCGCCATCCTGCTCACGCGCGCCCGCGCGCACGACACCGTCGCCCGCATCGGCGGCGACGAGTTCGCCGTGCTGCTGCGCGGCTGCGACCCGCGCGCGGCCGAGCGCATCGCCGCGGGCATCTGCGCGCGCGTGGCGGAGCACGCGCTCGTCTGGAGCAGCGGCGGGCAGTCGCAGTTGCTGTCCGTGGGCGCGAGCATCGGCATCGTCGCCATCGACGCCGCCTTCGACTCGGTCAAGCAGGTGCTGGAGGCCGCCGACGAGGCGTGCTACGACGCCAAGCGGGCAGGGCGGGGCACGGTGCGCATGTTCCGCCGTGCCGCCGGGGCGACGCCGCTGGCCGTGGACTGACGAGCGTCGGCCGAGCGGCCGCATGACCCGGACCGGAACGTGGGCCGTCGACCGGGTCGACCGGACGCCGCGGGAGCGACGGTCCGGCAACGCGACGATACCTTGCGGAGTACCCCGATACCTTGATCGCGGTATTCATTGGTATTAACCCGGTTATGACCACCATCGCGGTCGCCTTACGCTCCGTTCAAGTTATTAAAGCAAATTGACTTAATGACTTTCGGAGCCACCCGACTGACCCGGAAGGCCTCGACGGACGGCAAGCAGGCCGGCGTGCACCGGTAGAGCCGGCAGGGGTCTGCGGACGTGATTCTCCGGTGAGCGCGTCCTTTCCCGAACTCCCAACCCGACGGAGAAATTCATGAAGACTCGTCTCGCCCTGGCGGCCGCCACGACCGTGATAGCGCTCACATCGATCGCCCGGGCGACCGAGGTCGCGCCGTACTTCGAAACCTGGGCCTACGACGGCGGCATCACCCCGTCGACGCTGATGCAGGCCCGGTCCGCCGGCGGCGTGACCGCAGCCACGATGGCGTTCGGCGTGTCCGGCGGCGGCTGCTCGATGGGCGGCGGCCTCGAGGCGAACCTGAGCGGCGCCGGCAAGACCGACATCCTCGACTTCCAGTCCGCCGGCGGGCGCGTGATCCTGTCGTTCGGCGGCGCCTCGGGCACCTACCTGGAAGGCGCCTGCTCGGACGACGGCATGTACGACCTGATCCGGAACGCGCTCGATACCACCGGCGCGCGGGCGATCGACTTCGACGTCGAGGGCAGCCAGATCGGCAGCGGCACGCTCAACACGCGCCGCAACAACGTCGCCAGGCGGCTGCAGGCGGCGTACCCCGGGCTGTATGTGTCGTACACGCTGCCGGTCGACCCGACCGGGCTGCCGTCGGAGGCCGTGACCGTGGTGCGCAGCGCCGCCAGCGCGGGCGTCAACGTCTCGATGGTCAACATCATGGCGATGGACTACGGCGACGCCTCCAGTGCGATGGGCCAGCGCGCGATCAACGCGGCCACCGCCACGTTCAACCAGATCAAGCCCATCTTCAGCGGCAAGTCCGACGCGCAGCTGTGGGCGATGATCGGCGTGACCCCGATGATCGGCGTCAACGACACCACCAGCGAGGTGTTCCGCCAGTCGGACGCCGCGCAGCTGACCACCTTCGCGCAGCAGAAGGGCCTGGGGCTGCTGTCGTACTGGGCACTGCAGCGCGACATGCCCGGCGGCAGCGACTTCAACGACTACAGCCTGGTCAACACCCAGGCCTACGAGTTCTACAAGATCATGGCCGCGGCCAAGGCGACCCCGCCGGGCGCGCTGGCCGACGGCACCTACACGATCACGTCGGCCTTCAGCGGCAAGTGCGTCGACATCGCGTCCGCCTCCACCGCCAACGGCGC
>JAEKKH010000370.1 GCA_019510465.1 Burkholderiales bacterium | reverse complement strand
GCGCGGCGCCCAGCGCCTGGCCGACGTCCTGCTGCGTCATGCCCAGCGCGGCGATCTTGTCGCGGTCCACTTCCACCGTCGCCTGCGGCGCGTCGAGCTTCAGGTCCTGGTCGATGTAGTAGAACTTGCCCGAGGCCTGCGCCTTGGCCATCACCTGCTGGGCGACGGTGTTGAGGTTCTCGAACGGCTCGGTCGTGGTGATCACGAACTGCACCGGCAGGCCCGAGGTGCCGGGCAGCGGCGGGAACTGGAAGGCGGCGATGCGGCCGCCGGCGACCTTGTTCCACCTCGCCTGCAGGTCCATCTGGATCTCGTGTGCGCTGCGCGTGCGGTCGCCCCAGTCCTTGAGCAGGACGCCGCCGATGCCCTGGTTGACCGTGGGCACGCCCGTGATCTGGAACATCTGCTTGTATTCGGGGATGCCGTGCGCGATGTCGAACACCTGCTGCGCGTACGTCTGCATCTGGTCGGACGTCGCCGTCGGCGAGCCCACCACCTGCGACAGCACGACGCCCTGGTCTTCCTCGGGCGCCAGCTCGGACTGCGACATCGTGAACATGACCCCCAGCAGCGCGAACAGGACGATGCCCATCGTGACGAGCACGGGGTAGGTGCCCAGGAGGTTGCGCAGCCAGCGGCCGTAGGTGGAATGCACCTTCTCGAACACGTGGTCGATCGCCTTGGCGAACTTGCCGTTGTCCTGGTCCGGCGAGAAGATCTGCGAGCACATCATCGGCGACAACGTGAGCGCGACGACGCCCGAGACGAACACGGCCGAGGCCAGCGTGAACGCGAACTCGGTGAACAGCGCGCCGGTCAGGCCGCCCTGGAAGCCGATCGGCACGTACACGGCGATCAGCACCACCGTCATCGCCACGATCGGGCTGCCGAGCTCGCGCGCGGCGATCAGCGCGGCCTGCAGCGGCGTCTTGTGCTCCTCCTTCATGTGGCGGTCGACGTTCTCCACCACGATGATCGCGTCGTCCACCACGAGACCGATCGCCAGCACCAGCGCGAGCAGCGTGAGCAGGTTGATCGAGTACCCGAGCATCAGCATGATGAAGAACGTGCCCACCAGCGACAGCGGCATGGCCACCAGCGGCACCAGCACCGCGCGGAAGGTGCCGAGGAACAGGTAGATCACCACCGCCACGATCACGAGCGCCTCGACCAGCGTCTTGACGACTTCCTTGATGGAGGTGTTGATGAAGTCGGTGGAGTCGTAGACGATCTCGCCGGTGACGCCCGTGGGCAGCTGGTTGCGCAGGTCGGGAAAGGCCTCGCGCACGCGCTTGGCCACCTCGAGGATGTTGGCCTCCGGCGCCACCTTGATGCCGATGAACACCGAGCGCACGCCGCTGAACGCGACGTTGAAGTCGTAGTTCTCGGAGCCCAGCGTGACGTTGGCGACGTCCTCCAGGCGCACGACCGAGTCGCCGCTCTGCTTGACGATCAGCTTGCGGAACTCGTCGAGCGAGTGCAGGTCCGTGCCGGCGGTCAGCGGCACGGTGACCATCTGGCCCTTGGACGCGCCCAGCGCCGCCAGGTAGTTGTTGGCGGTGAGCGCCTGCGAGACGTCGGCGGCCGACAGGCCGTGCGCCGCCATCTTGTCGGCGTCCAGCCACGCGCGCAGCGCGAACTGGCGCGCCCCCAGCAGCTCGGCGGTCTGCACGCCGGTGACGGAGTCGAGCTTGGGCTTGACGACGCGCAGCAGGAAGTCGGTGACGTTGTTGGTGGGCAGGTCCTTGCTGTAGAAGCCCATGTACATCGCGTCGATCGTCTGGCCAGTGGCGACCGTCAGCACCGGCGCCTGCGCCTGCGCGGGCAGCTGGTTCTTGACCGAGTTGACCTGCGTGTTGATCTCGGTCATCGCCCGGTTGGCGTCGTAGTTCAGGCGCAGCGTGGCGGTGATCGTCGAGACGCCGCTGGAGCTGGACGACGACAGGTAGTCGATGCCCTGCGCCTGTGCGATCGCGCTTTCCAGCGGCTGCGTGATGAAGCCCGCCACCGTCGCGGCGTCGGCGCCGTAGTAGGTGGTGGAGATCGTGACGACCGAGTTCTGGGTCTTGGGGTACTGGCTGACGGGCAGGCCGAACAGCGAGCGCAGTCCCAGCACGACGATCAGCAGGCTGATCACGCCGGACAGCACGGGCCGGCGGATGAAGAGGTCGGTGAACTTCATGGCATGCGCCTTCGGTGTTCAGTGTTCCTGCGGGGTGGGATTCGGCGAGTTCGCCGGCACGACCGTGTTGTCGATCACGA
>JAEKKH010000166.1 GCA_019510465.1 Burkholderiales bacterium | reverse complement strand
ATGTTGCTGACGTGCTCGAAGTCGAAGCGCGGCACCTCGAAGACGCGCTCGAGGTCGATGACGGGCATGAACTCGTCGCGCACCTCGACCACGCGGCCGGTGCCGCCTATCGTCTTGATCATCCCCGGGGCGACCTGGAACGACTCGACCACCGAAGCCAGCGGCAGGATGTAGCACTCGTCGGCGACGCCGATGGACATGCCGTCCATGATGGCCAGCGTCAGCGGCAGGCGCACCTTTACGCTCATGCCGTGGCCTTCGGCGGAGTCGATCTCCACCGTGCCGCCGAGCGCGGTGATGTTCTTCTTGACCACGTCCATGCCGACGCCGCGGCCGGACACGTCCGTCACCTCTTCGGCCGTCGAGAAGCCCGGCGCGAAGATCAGCGCGTAGACCTCCTGGTCGGTCAGCGAGTCCGGTGCGTCGATGCCGCGCTCGCGCGCCTTGTTCAGCAGCTTCTGGCGCGACAGCCCGCGGCCGTCGTCGCGCACCTCGATGACGATGGAGCTGCCCTGGTGCGACGCGATCAGCGTGACGGTGCCATGCTCGGGCTTGCCGCGGGCCTGCCGCTCCGCCGGCAGCTCGATGCCGTGGTCGCAGGAGTTGCGCACCAGGTGGGTCAGCGGGTCGGTGATCTTCTCGACCAGGCTCTTGTCCAGCTCGGTCGCCTCGCCCTGCGTCACCAGCTCGACCTTCTTGTCCAGCTTGGCGGCCAGGTCGCGCAGCATGCGCGGGAAGCGATTGAACACCAGCGACATCGGGATCATGCGGATCGACATCACCGCTTCCTGCAGGTCGCGGGTGTTGCGTTCCAGGTCGGTCAGGCCGGCCAGCAGCTGCTGGTTCAGCTGGCCGTCGCGGCTGTTCTGCGCCAGCATGGCCTGCGTGATCACGAGTTCGCCGACCAGGTTGATCAACTGGTCGACCTTCTCGATGGACACGCGCAGCGTGGCCTGGTCGGGCGGCGCGACGGACTTCTCGATGCTCCGGGCGGCGGCAGCCTTCGGCGCCGCCGCCAGCGCGGCCGGCGTGGCGGCGACGTTGTCGCCCGCATCGGCGACGCTGGCTGCGGGAGCCGCTTCCGCGGCGCTCGCCTCGGGCAAGGGCTCGAAGAAGCCGTAGCCGGGGTCGACCGGGTTTTCTTCCGGCGGGGCGCCGGCGTTCTCGGGGAAGAAGCCGAACCCCGGGTCGGTCGCACGCAGCTGGATCTTGTCGCGCGCCACGTGGAACGTGAAGAGATCCAGCAGTTCGCTGTCGGAGGTGGTGGTGACGACGCGGAAGCGGCGGATGCCGTCGGCGGCGCGGCCGGCGTCCAGCGGCTCGATCGTGCCGAGATCCTCGATCTCCCTGAACAGCTCGCTCAGCGCATCGGCGGTCTCGGGCTTGTCCAGCGGGCCGACGACCAGCTCGATGGCGCGTGTCTGCGCCTTGGGCACCGGCATCGACTTCAGCGTGGGGCTGTTGACCGCCGGCGGCGCCACGGGGGCGGCGACCTTCGCGGCGGGCGCGGGCGACTGGCCCTCCGCCATGGCGCGGATGCGGCCCAGCAGCTCGCTGGTGTCGGGTGCGGTGCTGGCCGAGCCCTGGTGCACGGCCAGTTGCGCCTTCAGCGCGTCGCCGGCCGCCAGCAGCACGTCGACCATCGCCGACGTCGGGTTCAGCTCGTGGCGGCGCAGCTTGTCCAGCAGCGTCTCCATCTGGTGCGTCAGCGCGGCGACGTCGGAGAAGCCGAACGTGGCGGCGCCGCCCTTGACGGAGTGCGCGCAGCGGAAGATGGCGTTGAGCTCCTCGTCGTCGGCGGCGTCGACGTTGAGCTCCAGCAGCTTCTGTTCCATCGATTCCAGGTTCTCGCCGGCTTCCTCGAAGAAGACCTGGTAGAACTGGCTGAGGTCGATGCCCGCCGAGCTGCTGTTGTTACTGATCTCACCCATGACTCTTTCTCCTGATCCGGATTTCTTCTGCCTGTCCTCGTGTGCGGATCAGCAGTTCAGCGAACGACCTTGCCGATGACCTCGATCAGCTTGGCGGGGTCGAACGGCTTGACGAGCCAGCCGGTGGCCCCCGCGGCGCGGCCGGCCATCTTCATCTGGTCGCTGGACTCGGTGGTCAGGATCAGGATCGGGGTCTGCTTGAACTTCGGGTTCTCGCGCAGCTTCTTGGTCAGGCTGATGCCGTCCATGCGCGGCATGTTCTGGTCGGTCAGCACGAGGTTGTAGTCGCGCTGGGTGGACTTCTCGAAGGCGTCCTGGCCGTCCACGGCCTCGACGACGTTGAAGCCGGCGTTCTTCAGGGTGAACGAAACCATCTGGCGCATCGAGGGGCTGTCGTCCACGGCAAGAATCGTGTGCATTGCAGTTCTCCGGAGGGGTCTTGAATAGAGCTTGAAGGGGGGAGGTCAGAACAGGTCGATGGAACCAGCGTCCATCTCGTCCTGCGTCACGGGGTTGGGTCGCATCGGCGCGTCCTCGACGACGGCTTCGCCGTCCTCGTCGTCGCCCATGGCGTCGCGCGCGATGCGATCGGCGCAGTTGCGCAGGCGTCGCTGGGTGTGCGCGATCAGCTGCGTGGCCATGTCCTGGAACTGCAGTGCGGTGATGGCGCCGGCCAGGCTCTGCAGCGCTTCCTTGATGGGCGCGGTGTCGAGATTGACCTTGGGCGCCTCGTCGCGCAGCACGTTCATCTGGTTCGACGCGCCGTAGAAGTGACCCATCAGCGCCTCGCCCGCGTCCTCGAGCAGGCGCTGCAGGCGCTCGAGGTCGTGCGAGGCGACCATCAGGTGATCCTGCAGGTCTGCCGCCGCGACCAGCGGTAGGCCCCCGCCAGGCGGTGGGGTCTGGGCGTCACTCGTCAGCATCGTGGCTCCAAGCTTGATGTTGTGTTCTCGGGGCGAGGCGACCCTGTGCGCCTCGAAACCCTTGGGATTGCGCCTGATTCTTCGGCAGGGACCCCCTGAACATTGAGGAGATCACGTTGGAAAACGCCGCCCTTTTCTCGATCAGCGCGGCTGACTGCCCGTTCAAGTGCGGTTTTTGGCATGGGAAACCCCCCGTTTGGCAGCGCGGCCGTTCTGAAACCGGCGGATACACTCTTCGGATGCCATCCCGCCTCGCTCCCGCGCGCCGCACCAGCCTGCGCGTGCTGCACCTGGAGGACTCGGAGCTCGACCACGAGCTCGAGATGGCGCACCTGCGCCGGGGCGGCACCGAGGTCGTCTCCGTGCGGGTCGATTCCGAGCCTGCTTTCCGGGCCGCGCTGGAAGAGCCCTGGGACATCGTCCTGTCGGACTTCAACGTGCCGGGCTTCTCGGGCCTGGCGGCGCTCGAGATCGTCAAGGCGCTCGACCGGCCGCTGCCCTTCATCCTGATCTCGGGGGAGATCGGCGAGGACGTCGCGGTCGCCGCCATGCGCAACGGCGCCAGCGACTACCTGCTCAAGGCCAACCTGGCGCGGCTGGCGCCGGCGGTCGAACACGCGATCGACGCCAACGAGGCGCGGCTCGCCCGCGAGCGGGCCGACCACGAGCTGGCCGTGTCGCGCCAGCGCCTGTCCGAGCTGGCGCAGCACCTGCAGACCAGCGTCGACAACGAACGCGCCGCCATCGCGCGCGAGATCCACGACGACGTCGGCGGCTCGCTCACGGCGCTGAAATTCGACCTCGCCTGGATCGCCCGGCACTCCAAGGATCCGCAGGTGCAGCAGCGCGCGCAGTCGGCAGTCGAAGTGGTCACTCACGCCATCGAATCCAGCAAGCGGATCATGCACAACCTGCACCCGGCCATCCTGGAGCAGGGCCTGGTGGCCGCCTTGCAGTGGATGGCCTCGCGCTTCGAGAAGCGCACCAGCGTCACCTGCGGCTTCCGCACCAGCCACGAGGCCATGCAGCTGCCGCCGGGCGTGCCGCTGGTGGCCTACCGGGCGGCGCAGGAGGCACTCACCAACATCACCAAGCACGCCAACGCGACGCGGGTCAGCATCGACCTGTCGCTCGCGGGCGACGTCCTCTCGCTGGAGATCAGCGACAACGGCGTGGGCCTGCGCGGGGCCGATCTCGCCAAGGCGCGCAGCTTCGGCATCCGCGGCCTGCATGAACGCGCGTCCACCGTCGGCGGCTGGGTCGACTTGTCCAGCAGCCACCAGGGCACGACCCTGATCCTGTCCGTGCCGTTGACCGACGGCGTGGGCTATGCGTCGGAGTTCGGGCCGGATGCCGAGGACTCTCGACCGGCTTTCGAAGATTCCGACGATCCATCGGTCTGGGGGGGCCTATGATCCGAGTCATCCTTTGCGACGACCACGCGCTGATCCGTCGCGGCATCCGCGACACCTTGTCCGACGCGCCCGACATCGAGGTGGTCGGCGAGGCCGGCGATTACCCCGAGCTGCGCGCCCTGCTGCGCAGCACCGCCTGCGACGTCCTCGTGCTGGACATCAACATGCCCGGCCGCAGCGGCCTGGACGTGCTGGCCGCGCTCAAGGACGACGGCGACATGAAGATGCGCGTGCTGATCTGCAGCATGTACCCGGAAGACCAGTACGCGATCCGCGCGCTGCGGGCCGGTGCGTTCGGCTACGTCAACAAGGGCGGCGACCCGCAGCAGCTCGTCGCGGCGGTGCGCACCGTGTCGCAAGGCAAGAAGTTCGTCACGCCCGACATCGCGCAGATGCTGGTCGAGAGCCTGACCGCGCCCGAGGTGGCGCACGCGCACGAGAAGCTGTCCGACCGCGAGCTGCAGACGCTCGTGATGATCGCCTCGGGCAAGCGGCTGTCGGACATCGCCAGCGAGCTGACGCTGTCGCCCAAGACGGTCAGCGTGTACCGGGCCCGGGTGCTGGAGAAGCTGGGGCTGACCAACAACTCCGAGCTGACGGTCTACGCGATCCGCAACGGACTGGTCGGCGAGTAGCGCCTCGCGCGCGCCCGCGAGGTCGGCGATGCAACGGCTGTTCCGTTTCCCGTCCGCCCAGCGGCGCGATCCGGCCGTCGAGGCCTGGCTGTGGACGCATGGCGGCGAGACGGGCGCGCTCGCGCGGCGCTGGTTCGAGCGCCTGCGCGTGTGCGGCGACGACGTGCGCGAGGTGATGCACGACGGCCAGCCGACCGCCTGCATCGGCGACGCGGCCTTCGCCTACGTCGACGCTTTCCGCGCCCACGTCAACGTCGGCTTCTTCCACGGCAACGAGCTGCCCGATCCCGCTGGCCTGTTGCAGGGCAGCGGCCGCTTCATGCGGCACGCGACGCTGGCACCCGGCCGCGCGTTCGACGGCACGGCGCTGTCCACGCTGATCCAGGCGGCCTACGCGGACATGCATGCCAGGCTGTCCGTGTCGCGTTGACGGCGGCGGCTTCCTGCGCGCCGCCTTCGGCCCGGCATGGGCATGCCGAGGCCGTGCCGCCTCACTCCGGCGTCAATCTGGCCGACGTCCCACGCCGGCCGGCGTCCGGAGTCTTGTGTCGTCGCACGCACTCGATCTCCCGATCGCGCCGCCGCGGACGTCGCCATGAAAAGCGCCCGCATCGTGCGGGCGTCTTCGTGGGAGCAACGAGGCTTTCAGAAGCCGAGGCTGGCCAGCAGGTCGTCGACTTCGCCCTGGCTGGACACCACGTCCGTGCGGCCTTCCGGATTGACGACCGGGCCGTTCAGCACGTTCGGGTCGACCTGTTCGCGCACGCCTTCCGGCACCACCTGGATCAGCAGCTTGACGAGGCTGTCTTCCAGGTCATTGGCCAGCGTGACGACCTTGGCGACGACCTGGCCCGTCAGGTCGTGGAAGTCCTGCGCCATCATGATGTCGGTGAGGTGGTCGTCGATGCGGCTCGTGGCCGATTCCACTTCGTTGACGAAGTTCATGACGGCCCCCGAGGCCACGGCCTTGACCGGGTCGGCGACGATCTGGGCACCGATGGCGCGCGTGGCTTCCGAGATGGACTTGTGGTCCGCCTTGGCCTTGTCGACCGAGTTCAGCACCTTCTCGGCGGCGGCGGCCGTCTTCGTGGCGATGTAGCTCAGGCGGCTGCGGGCATCGGGCAGGCCGTCGGTGGCGATCTGGAGCTTGGGCATCACGCCCAGTTGCTGCATGGTGTCGTGCAGCAGGCGCGTGATCGTGCCCAGCTGCTGGAACACCTCCGGCGAGACGGCGAGCGAATCCGACGGCTTGAGCGAGGCGATGTCTTCCATTTTCATGATGGGCTCCCTCGGGTCAGGCCGTTGCCGCCAGTTTCTGCATGATCTTCTGGACCTTCTCTTCCAGCGTCGCCTTCGTGAACGGCTTGACGATGTAGCCCGCGGCGCCCGACTGCGCGGCCAGCACGATGTCTTCCTTGCGCGCCTCGGCCGTCACCATCAGCACCGGCAGGTGCTTGAGGGTGTCGTCGGCCTTGATCGCCTTGAGCAGGTCGAAGCCGTTCATGTTGGGCATGTTGATGTCCGAGACCACGAAATCGAACTTCGCGGCCTTGAGCATGTTCAACGCGACCTGGCCGTCTTCGGCTTCCTCGCAGTTGTTGCAGCCCATCTCCTTCAGGAGCCCGCGGACGATGCGGCGCATGGTGGAGAAGTCGTCGACGACAAGGAATTTAAGGTCGGTTGGATTGCTCATGGGGTCCTCAGGCGGGCGAAATGCTGAAGTGATATCGGTCAGTGGGGGGCCGCAGTTGAGCCGGCGGCAGTGAAATTGGTCGCACTCGAGGCGGATTCCGCCGGTTCGGCGACGCCCGGCTCGGGCGCGGTGCGGAACATCCGGTCCTCCGCCTCGCGGTTCATCACGATGATGCTGATGCGGCGATTGGTGGGCGCCAGCGGATCCTTCTCGTCGAAGGGCTGGCTGGACGCCAGGCCCTGAACCCGCAGCACGCGGTCGTCGGCCAGGCCGCCGGCGATGAGCTCGCGCCGCGAGGCGTTGGCGCGGTCGGCCGACAGCTCCCAGTTGCTGTACCCGCGGTCGCCGCCGGGGAAGGGCTGGGCGTCGGTGTGGCCCTCGAGCGTGAGGTGGTTGGGCACCTCGGTCAGGACGGAGCCGATCTCGCGCAGCAGGTCCTTCATGTAGGGGGCGATCTGGGCCGAGCCGGAGGCGAACATCGGCCGGTTCTGGTCGTCGACGATCTGGATGCGCAGGCCGTCGCGGGTCATGTCGAGCCGGATCTGCGAGCTGATGTCCTTGAGCTTCTCGTTGCCCTGCAGCTTCTGCTGGATCTCCTGCTTCAGGTTCTCCAGCCGCGCGACCTCCGCGCGGATCTGCTCCTGCTTGAGCTTGTGCAGGTTGATCGTGTTGCGCGTGGCCTCGACCTCGCCCTTCTTGATCTGGCCCACCGTGGACGTCAGGCTCTCGCCGCCGCCCTTGAGGATGGAGTTGGAATCGCCCGAGCCGGAACCGCCGGCCAGCGCGATCTTCAGCGGCGACTGGAAGTAGTCGGCGATGCCCTTCTTGTCGCCGTCGGTGGTCGAGCCCAGCAGCCACATCAGCAGGAAGAACGCCATCATCGCCGTCACGAAGTCGGCGTAGGCGATCTTCCAGGCGCCGCCGTGGGCGACATGGCCGCCCTTCTTGACGCGCTTGATGATGATCGGCTGGAGCTTCTTCGAGTCGCCGGCCATGGTCCTACTTCCTGCCCTTCACGTGGCTCTCGAGCTCGATGAAGGTGGGGCGGTCGAGCGAGTACAGCACCTTGCGGCCGAACTCGATGGCCACCTGCGGGGCGTAGCCCTGCATGGAGGCCAGCAGCGTGGTCTTGATGCACTGCAGCTCCTTGCCGGCGTCCTCCACCTTCTGTTCCAGCAGCCCGCCCAGCGGCTCGACGAAGCCGTAGGCCAGCAGGATGCCCAGGAAGGTGCCCACCAGCGCCGAGCCGATCATGCCGCCCAGCACCGCCGGCGGCTGGCCCACCGAGCCCATGGTGTTGACCACGCCCAGCACGGCCGCGACGATGCCGAACGCCGGCAGGCCGCCCGCCAGGCGCGCGATGGCGGCCACGGCGGCGTGTTCCTCGTTGTGGTGCGTGTCGATCTCGGAGTCCATCAGCGACTCGATCTCGTGGGCGTTCAGGTTGCCCGAGACCATCATGCGGAGATAGTCGGTGACGAACTCCACCACGTGGTGGTCGTTGCCGACGATCGGGTACTTCTGGAACAGCGCGGAGCCGTGCGGATCCTCGACGTCCTTCTCGATGGACATCAGGCCTTCCTTGCGCGCCTTCTGCAGGATGTCGTAGAGCAGGGACAGCAGCTCCATGTAGCGGGCCTTGCTGAACTTGCTGCCCTTGAAGCAGGAGCCGATGCCCTTCATCGCCGACTTGACGACCTTCATCTGGTTGTTGGCCAGGAAGGCGCCGCCGGCCGCCCCGACGATGGTGATCATCTCGAAGGGGAGCGCGTGCAGGATCACATGGATGTTGCCGCCGTGCGCGACGAACACGCCGAAGATGCAAGCCAGTGCGACGAGCCAGCCGACGATCACGAACATTTTGGGTACCGATCCAGTTCTTTGTGCATGTGGGCCCGCTGCCTTTGGGGGCCATGCGGCTTTATCGACGGGTCCGGCGCGCGGCTTGAGGACGCGTTCGGCGCGATTTGAACGAAATTCACCCCCAAATGGCCGCGCAAGGGCGGCAGCGCGTGGGAAAGGCGTGATGCGGCGCCGGTCATGTCAGGCTCCGATCCGGTAGATCCAGACGGGTCGCCCCGAGGGCAGCGCCATCCGCGCGTGGGCGCGCCGGCCGGCGGCCTCGAACTCGAGGCTGACCACCCAGCTGCCGGGCCGCATCTCCGCGTCGGCCTTGGCCAGCGCGCGCGCCATGCTTTCCGGGCGCTGGAACAGGTAGACCAGGTCGTGCCCGGCCCAGGAACCGCGCCACATGTCGCCGCGCGCGACGCTCGCCCACGGGCAGCGCAGCCGGGTGGCGAGCGCCAGCGGCCAGCTCCACTCGATGCCCGACAGCCGCGCCTGCGGCCACACGGCCCGCAGGGCGCGCAGGCCATGGCCCATGCCGCAGCCGGCGTCCAGCACGCTGGGCGACGGCGGCAGCACGACGTGGCGGTCGAGCCCGGCCAGCGCGGCACGCGGGGTGGGGAACATCGGCGCGTCGCGCCAGGCGGTGACGGGATAGGCGAGCGCCAGCGCCGCCAGCGGCAGCAGCCAGGCCCAGGCAGGCAGCACGCCGCCAACCCCCGTGGCCAGCAGCGACACCGGGAATCCGCCCGCCATGATGACCCGCCGCCAGAACGTGGCGGCCAACAGCGCTGGCAGCGCGGCCACGACCAGCCCGGCCGTGACGGCGAGCGCCGGCGGCAGCGCGGCCATGCGCGCCAGCCCGAGCATCGCCGCCCAGCCCGCGGCCCACGCGAGCAGCGCCGGCAGCGGCCAGCGCAGCGCGGGCAGGCGCGCCGACGCGGCAGGACGGGGAGACGGGAACGATGCCATCCGCCCAGTGTCCCGGCGGAGGGACTTCGGCGCCCGGTCGAAAAGAGCACGTTTCCCGGCCGTCTTGCCCCTTGTTTCGGGCGACGGTCGTGCCAGGGCCCGGTGCCGGCACTGCCGCCCAGGCAACCCGACAGGAGTTCAAGGGAGCGGCGGATTCGGCTCCGCCGGGCCGTTCGCGGCCGGCCCCCTCGGGCTATGTCGCTGCCAGCGCCGCGAAGCGCAAGCCGATCCGGCGCTGCCGCCCGGGCAGCCCGACAGGAGTTCAAGGGAGCGGCGGATCCGGCTCCGCCGAAAAGGCGATCCATCCGGATCGCCTTGGAAAGCACAGGGGTTGTGCTAGGAGGAGACAAGCAAGAAAAAACAGTAACTACTAGACCTCATATCGGGCGGTTTGTTCCACCAATCAAGCCCGGGTCTGTAAAGAATCGCGTACTAGTTCACGGCTCGCGGTGCCCATTCCGTTCAGGATGCTGGACTTCCGCACGTCGACGCCGCCGGTACGCGGATCCGTCGTTCAGTGGGTCAGGGACAGGGCGCCGGCCGCCTTGCCCTTGCCGGCGCGAGCCGGCGGGTTGCACAGCCCGCAGACGAAATGGCGCGCCATCTCGTGCGGGTGGGTGACGAAGTTGCCGCTGCACTTGGTGCACTTGGTCAGCGTCAGCATGCCGTTGTCGACGAACTTCACCAGGCGCCAGGCGCGGGTGACGGACAGCAGCGGCTCCAGGCCCTGCGCCTCGGTCTGCTCCATGTAGAGCTGGTAGGCTTTGATCACCGTGTCGATCTCTTCCATCGCCGCGGCCTTGTTCAGGTACTCGTGGATGTTCAGGAAGAGGCTGGCGTCGATGTTGGGCTGCCAGGTCATGAACCAGTCCGTCGAGAAGGGCAGCTGGCCCTTGGACGGGCTGCGGCCCGAGACTTCCTTGTACAGGCGCAGCAGCCGCTCGTAGGAGAGATCGGTTTCCGACTCGAGAACCTGCAGGCGGGCGCCCAGCTTGATCAGCGTGACGGCGCGCTCGATCTGGCGGGCTTCGGTGAGGATGCTCTTGACGCGGCTCATGGTGATCTCCTGCCTGCGGGCTTTGTTGTGTCGTCGAGTGGCGCGGCGTGCGGCGGCGGCTTACGCGGCTTCCTGGTGGCGGCCGGCCATCAGGATGGAGGCGTGCAGGCGCGAGACGGTCTCGTTCGCGGCGGTCTTGCCGTGGCTGGTGATCAGGTTCCAGACCAGGTCGTCGTCCATGCGGAAGCGGCACAGCAGCGTGTTGCCCGAGGCGATCTTCATCATCTGCGCCGGGGTCAGCGACGAGATCATGTTCGCCGTCTCTTCCGAGATGCCCAGGCGAAACAGCGCCTGCTCGCGATCCGAGCGGATCAGGCTTTGCGCCAGCATCATGTACGACAGGTTCGCTTCGCGGATCTCGGCGAGGATTTGATTGGTTTCCATGATGCTTGTCCTTGTGTCCGGTGGAGGTAGAAACGGTGTCAACGTGAGATGGACTTTAAAGCGCTGAACTGGGAGGCAACATAAGCCCACTTCGGCGACTTGAGTCGGGCTCGCGCCAGGAACGTTGTCAGGCAAATTCCTACAAACTGCGATCTGGCGGTCGAATGCAGGCCTGGACGATCGATCGGAGCGCGGCGCCGTGCCCGACAGGAGGCCCGGTGCAACTCCCGGCGCGCGACCGACATGTCACCCCCGTCGGCGCCCGCCCGGCGTTCATTAACCCCGAAAAGGGCCCACTTCTTCCCGCTTTGGAGGCGGCGAGGGCCTCATAGCATGGGCGCATTCCCGTGGCGATCGTCGAGTCGGTCGTCCACTCCTGAACCGGAGAGCCCATGAGCCAAACCTTCTCGTGCACTGAAGAGCTGCTGCAGGCGCTGCCCCAGCCGATCGCCATCGTCGGCAACGGCGTCCCCGCGGGGGCCATGGGCGCCGCGATCGATCATCACCCGAGCGTGATCCGGCTCAACAACTACCGGCTCGAGAGCTACGAGTCCGTCGTCGGCACCCGCACGACGCTGCGCTGCACCTCCGGCTGGAACGACATCGAGGCGCGCGGACAGGTCGGCGAGTTCTCGCCGTTCGCCCGCGACGCGCGCGAGTCCGCCGGCGTCGCCGACTTCGAGCAGCGCAGCGGCTTCGCGCTGATCTGCGCCGCGACCGACGTCCATGCGCTCGTGCCGGCCGTCCCCAACCCGTCCACCGGCCTGGCGCTGGCCGCGCTGTGCAGCAAGCTGGGCCTGCAGTTCAGCCTGTTCGGCTTCGACGGCTTCGCCAGCGGCCACTACTGGAACCCGGGCGCGCAGCCGGCCACCACGCACAGCGGCACCGAGCGCGAACTGCTGCTGGGCCTGCCCGGCGCGGTGTTCTACGGCCAGAGCTACGACTACGCGAGCCTGTACAACTTCTGCCACGCCGAGCACGCCGGCTACAACGTCAACGAAGGCCTGGCGCTGTATCGCCAGCTCGGCTGCGTCATCCAGCACGAGTCCATCCTCGAGTTCGGCGCGGGCAACGGCGACCTGTCGGCCTACATGGAGAAGCAGGGCAACCGCGTGACGGCGCTCGAGGTCTCCAAGGTCGCGTTCAACCGCATCCCCATCCGCAACAAGATCAACGGCGACTGCATCACGCTGGCCGGCCTGACGCAGAAGTTCGACCGTTTCGTGTCGGTCGATGTGCTGGAGCACCTGACCGAGAACGACATCCGCGTCGTGCTGCGCGAGGCCGCGCGCCTGGCGGACTCGATCCTGGTGTCGGTGTCGACGCGCCTGAGCGGCCTGCTCGGCCCGCAGGGCGAGAACCTGCACCTGACCGTGCGCTCCGTCGAGTGGTGGCGCGACCTGTTCGCCGAGCACTTCGACGTGCAGCTGGTCAACGGCCTGGACGTCGGCCAGATGATGATCGCCGGCGACCGCCGCCCGGCCGGCGCGCAGCGCGCCGCCGCGCCCGCGCGCGCCGCCGACCGGTTCGACCTGCCCGCGGCCTACGTGTCGCGCGCCAAGCCCGTCTACTACGCCGACACGCCCGACGACGGCCTGACCTGGCAGCCCGACGTCTACCCGACCGCCGCCGAGATCGCGCGCTCGCTGCAGTGCGACACGCTCGTCGACATCGGCTGCGGCCAGGCGCGCAAGCTGAGCGCGCTGCACCCCGAGTTCAAGCTGATCGGCGTCGATTACGGCGGCAACATGGAACACTGCCGCACGAAGTTCCCGTTCGGCACCTGGCTGGAGGCCGACTTCGAGGACATCTCGATGCTGCCGCTGCCCGCGCGCGTGCTGCGCCATTCCGTCGTCGTCTGCTCGGACGTCATCGAGCACCTGGTCGACCCGCGCAGTCTCATGCACGCGCTGCGCGAGCTGCTCGCGCATGCGCCGGCGCTGGTGCTGTCGACGCCGGACCGCGAGCGCACCTGGGGCAAGGTCCACATGGGCCCGCCGCCCAACCCGGCCCACATCCGCGAATGGACGCTGGCCGAGCTGAGCGCGCTGTTCGAACGCGAAGGCTTCACGCTGGCCGCTGCCACGCATACGCGCAGCAACGACGGCAGCCCCGACCTGGCGACGATCATGCTGGTGCTGGTCAACCCCGAGCATGCGCAGATCCGCGCCAGCGGGTTCGCGGCGCAGGCCGTGGCGCCGGCGGCCGCGCGCCGCGCCGGCGAGCCGCGTCCCGCGATCCCGCCGGCGACGCCCGCTGGCGCGGCGATGGCGGCCCCGATCGCCGCAGCCGAGCCGTTTGCGGCGGCCGCCGAGATCCCGGCCGCCATCACCGCCGAGCGCGGCAGCGCCACGGCGACCGCCGGCATCGTCGTCGAGGGCCTGGAGGAGACGACCGTCGCCGCCGGCGAGCAGGCCATGGGCAACCCGACCTGGCGCGCCCGCCTCGGCCGCGCCCGCGACGACCGCGAGATGCTCCGCGTCCTGGCCCAGATGAGCCTGGACCTCGGCCACCCCGACCGCGCGATGGACCTCTACGGCGCCCTGCTGTCGACCGACGGCAGCGACCACGACGCCCTCGAAGGCGTGGTGATCTCGCAGATCCGCTGCGGCCAGCACGCCGATGCGGCCCGCCTGCTGGAGTCCGTGCGGTCGAACTGAGCGGCGGCAGGCGCAGCCTGCGTCCATCGACCAGGAGGCCCGGCGATCGCGAGATGCCGGGCCTTCGTCATTGCCGCGAAGCGCGGGCGATCAACGGCCCAACGGGTCCCGACTTCGGGAATCCGCGCGCATGGGCTCGCGCTGGCCGCCAGCGCCGCGACGTCGCGGCCCGGCGCGCGCCGCTTCACCGCAGCGTCGCCTTCGCGGCGGCGGCGACGACGACCACCGGGCGGCAGTCGTCGCGCTGCAGGCACGGCGCATGCGCGATCCAGTCGCGTCCGAGCAGCACGCGGACGTCGGTTCCGGCCTGCGGCGCCAGCGTCGCCTCGAGGCGGGCGGGGGCCGGAAGCGAATTGGCCACGCGCAACGCCGCCTCCGCGTCGCCCGGGCGGTACTGGATCAGCGTCTCCGGCCGGGTGAACGATGCTGCGTTGCTGAGGGCCGCGGACGGCAGCCCCTGGCTCGCCAGCAGCCGCCCGACCTGCGCGGCCATGCCGGCCACGCCGTTGCCGTTGCTGATCTCGAGCCTGCGCACCGGCGCGCGCGGCGTCGCCAGCGTCGCCGCGGCCCACGGGGCGGCCGGCGTCTGCGCGACGACGGATGCCGGCGGCGAGGCGATGGGCAGCGCCGGCGCCGGCATGAAGGCGACCGTGCGGGCGGGGTCGGACGCCGGCACCGGCGCGGCCTGTGTCGACGGCGCGGGCGTGGGCGCGATGGCACGGCCCACCGGATCGGCCGAGCGCGCCGCCGCGAGTGCCATGGCGTCCTCGAGCCGCGCCTGCGCCACGCGCAGGTTCGCGCGCGCCACGGCGTCGCCGGGGTCGGCCGCCACGCCGGCCTCGAGCTCGCGCGCGGCCTCCGCGGTGCGGCCGCCGGCCAGCAGCAGGTAGCCCAGGTTGTTGTGCAGCGAGGCGCGCGCCGGCGCCAGCGCGACGGCCCGCCGCAGCAGCGGCTCGGCCTCGCCGGCGCGTCCGGTGCGCCCGAGCAGCACGCCGAGGGCGTCCAGCGCGTCGGGGTAGTCGGCATCGATCGCCAGCGCCCGTCGATAGGCGCGCTCGGCCGGCCCCCATTCCTTCGAGCCTTCGTAGTAGCGCCCGAGCGTGTAGTAGCCGCGGCCGGCGGACGACGCCCGCACCGGCGTGCTGACGTCGAACACCGGCTCCAGCCTCCACGGCGGCGCCTTGGCCGGTGGCGCGGCAGGCGCGTCGCGCAGCGAGGCGCAGCCGCAGGCCAGCGACAGGCCGACGCCGGCCAGCAGGCTTTCCAACGCGCGGCGGCGCAGGGTGATCGGAACCATGGCGTCAACCTCCCGAGCCGGCCATCGTCGGCAGCAGCACGCGGTGGATCAGGATCATGGCCGGGCCCATCAGCACCACGATCAGCGAGGGAAAGATGCAGAAGATCAGCGGGAACAGCAGCTTCAGCGAGATCTTGGCGGCGGCCTCCTCGGCGCGCTGGCGGCGGCGCGAGCGCAGCATGTCCGAGTGCACGCGCAGCGACGCGGCGATGCTGGTGCCGAAGCGCTCGGCCTGGCAGATCATCGAGACGAAGCTGTCCACCTCGTCGACGCCGGTGCGGATCGCCAGGTTGCGCAGCGCGCGCTCGCGGTCGGCGCCCGCGCGCAGCTCGAGGTTGACGGTGCGCATCTCGCCGGCGAGCGCGGGGCTCTTGAACTGCATGTCGTCGGCCACCCGCATCATCGCGGCCTCGGTGCCGATGCCGGCCTCGATGCACACGGTCATCAGGTCGAGCGCGTCCGGGAACGATTCGAAGATCTCCCGCTGGCGCGTGTTCACCAGGTGCGACAGCACGATGTTGGGCGCGTAGTAGCCCGCCGCGGCGAGCAGGAACACGGCCATCATGAAGTTGTTGCCCTTGGGCGCGGAGCCGCCGAGCGACATCGCGAGGAACCCGAGCAGCGGCAGCCCGATCGTCAGCAGCGTCTTCACGCCGAAGAACACGGTGGCCGCCGCCGGGTTGCGGATGCCGGCGTGCAGGAAGCGCAGCTTCACGCTCGATTTCTCGAAGCCTTCCGCGGGCATCGACAGCTTGCCGAACGGACGCGTGGCGCGGGTGATCCACTCGATCGTGCGGTCGGCGAACGGGTCGCCGGCCAGCGCCGCCGGATCGAGGCTGCGCAGCCGCTGGCGGCCGGCATCGGGCCGCAGCATGATCGCCACGCCGAGGCAGCCGGTCACCACCACGACGAAGACGAGGACGAGGAACAGGATCGCGGTCGGTGTCATCGCCGGCCTCCCTTCACACGCGGATGCGCACGATGCTGCGCATCCAGAGAATGCCCAGCAGCATCATGAACAGCGAGGCGCCGACCATCTTGTGGCCCATCGGGTCCGTCCACAGCAGCGACATGAAGCCGGGGTTGACGAGGTTCACGCCGAGCGCGACGCAGAACGGCAGGCCGGTCAGGATGTAGGCGGACATCTTTCCCTCGGCCGACAGCGTGCGCACCTTGCCGTGCAGCTTCAGGCGTTCGCGCACGATCTCGGCGATGCTGTCCAGGAGCTCGGCGAGGTTGCCGCCCGATTCGCGCTGGATCAATACCGCGACGACGAAGTAGCTCACGTCGGCCAGCGGCACCCGGTCGGCCAGGCGCGCGAGCGCCTCGTCGGTCGGCACGCCGTAGTTCATCTCGTCGAACAGCAGGCGGAAGTCCTGTCCGAGCGGCTCGGCGATCTCGTCGGCCACCATCTTCACCGCCGACGGGAATGCGTGGCCGGCGCGCATCGAGCGGCTCATCAGGTCCAGCACCTCGGGGAACTGGCGCTCGATGCGGGCGATGCGCGCGTTGCGCCGGCTCGACACGCGCAGCCACGGCGCCACCGCGAGCCCGAGGCCGAGCGCCGCGCCGAAGATCGGCGGCTTGGCGAACAGGCCCGGCAGCACGAAGCCGAGCAGGCCCAGCGCGACCGACATCGTGACGAGCTCCGCCGGCGAGATGTTCATGCCCGACGCGTTGACGAAGTGCATCAGCCGGCGGCCGCTCGCGAGCTGACGCAGCCACGCGTTGAGCCGCGGCATGCGCGCGTTCTCGCGGGCCCGCTCGATGCTGGCGATCGCCGCCATGTCGCCGCCGATCATCTCGAGCCGGCGCGCGATGCGCCTGGCCTGCGGGCTGCTGCGCGACGACCAGAGGTTGTACAGCCCCTCGAGGGACAGCACCACGGCCAGGAAGCCGACCGCGGCGACGACGATGAGCGAGGTGTCCATGGCGTCCTCAGACCGCGCGGCGTTGCGGGTTGAACAGGCTGGCCGGCAACTCGGCACCGCGCGTGGCGAGGCGCTCGCAGCAGCGCGGGCGCACGCCGGTGGCGGTGAAATAGCCCTCGACCGCGCCGTCGGTCCCGAGGCCGGTCTGCTTGAAGGTGAAGATCTCCTGCAGGCTCACGGTCTCGCCTTCCATGCCCGTGACTTCCTGGATGCTGGTGAGCTTGCGCGTGCCGTCGCTGAGCCGGTTCGCCTGGATGATCACGCCGATCGCCGACGCCACCTGGGCGCGCGCCGCGCGGGCAGGCAGGTCGACGCCGGCCATGGCGATCATGCTTTCGAGGCGGGCCAGCGCGTCGCGCGCGGTGTTCGCGTGCACGGTGGTCATCGAGCCCTCGTGGCCCGTGTTCATCGCCTGCAGCATGTCGAGCGCCTCGCCGCCGCGGGTCTCGCCCAGGATGATGCGGTCGGGCCGCATGCGCAGCGCGTTGCGCAGCAGCGAGCGCTGCGTGACCTCGCCGCGGCCCTCGATGTTGGGCGGCCGCGTCTCCAGGCGAACGACGTGCGGCTGCTGCAGCTGCAGCTCCGCGGCGTCCTCGATCGTGACGATGCGCTCGCTGGCCGAGATGCAGCTGCTCAGGATGTTGAGCAGCGTGGTCTTGCCCGAGCCGGTGCCGCCCGAGATCAGGATGTTCATGCGCGCCGCGGCCAGGGCGCCGATGAACTGCGCCATCTCCGGCGACATCGACTTGAACTCGACGAGGTCCGACGCCTTGAGCGGGTCGGCCGCGAAGCGGCGGATCGACAGGATGGGCCCGTCGATGGCCAGCGGCGGGATGATCGCGTTCACGCGCGAGCCGTCGGCCAGGCGCGCGTCCACCATCGGGCTCGACTCGTCGACGCGGCGTCCGACGCGCGACACGATCTTGTCGATGATCTTCATCAGGTGCGCGTCGTCGGAGAACGCGATCTCGGTCAGCTCCAGGCGGCCGCGGCGCTCCACGTAGACCTGCTTGTGCGTGTTGACGAGGATGTCGGAGACCGAGGGGTCGGCCAGCAGCGGCTCCAGCGGGCCGAAGCCCAGCATCTCGTGCTGGATGTCGCGCACGAGGCTGCGGCGCTCGCTGGTGTTGAGGACGAGGTTCTCCTCGACCAGCAGGCGCTCCACCATCTGGCGCAGCTCCTCCTTCAGGCTGTCCGGCGCGAGGCCTTCCATGGCGCCGAGGTCCAGCCGGTCCAGCAGGACCTGGTGGATGTGCGACTTGGTGTCCTGGTAGACGCGCGTGGACGCGGCGCCGTCCTCGAACCCGGAATCCGGGACGGGGGCGAACCCGGTGGGCGTGGCGCCCAGTCTTTCTCGCAGACTCATTCAAGGCTCCTCATCGCGCGGCGGCGCCATTGCCCAGGAATCCCGAGAACCAGCCGCCGCGCTGCGGGAGCGCCGCCGGCGGTGCGATGGACTCGGCCAGGTCGCGCAGGCTGCGCGCGATCGAGCTGGTGGGCGCGATCTCCTTGACCGGCACCCCCTGGTTCACGGCCGCGGCGGCCGCCTCGTAGTGGTTGGGCAGCGTGATCACCTCGGCGATCTGCAGCGTCTTGCGCAGGTCCTCGACGGTGAACTGGCTGTTCTTCTGGTGCCGGTTCACGATCCACTGGATCTTGTGCGCCGGGTAGTCGAGCGATCGGAAGACGTCGCGCAGCCGCTTGCCGTCGCGGATGAACGGCAGCGTGAGCTGCAGGACCGCGTAGACCCGGTCGGCGAGGTCGAGCGCCTGCAGCGTCACGGCGCTGAGCGAGCGGCCGGTGTCCACGATCACGTAGTCGAACATCTCGCGCGCGAGCTCGAGGATCTGGCGTGCGTGGCGCGGCTGCACGTCGGCGGCGCTGGCGGGATCGTCGGGCGCCGCGAGCACCCACAGCCCGGGCGCGACTTCCGACATCGATGCGCGCAGCAGGTCGGCGTCCAGGCGTGCGATGTTGCGCGCCACCTCGGCCACGTTGCTCTGCGGCGTCTCGCTGCTGACGAACAGGGCCGCGTCGCCGAACTGCAGGTTCATGTCGACCAGCGCGACACGGCGGCGGCCGCCGTCGGCGAGCAGGTGCGCGAGGTTCGCGGCGATGAAGGTGGCGCCGCTGCCGCCCTTGCACGACACCATCGCCAGCACCTGGCCCGCCTGCCTGGGCGCGGCGGGCGCGGCCGGCGCGCGCTTGCGCAGCACGCGGCGGCAGGTGGCGAGCACGTCGGCCGGCGCGGTCGGCGCCTCCAGCACCTCGCGCACGCCGACGCGCATCGCGCGCAGCAGCAGCTCGGGCGTGAGCGCGTTGCCCACCAGCACGTAGTCGACCTCGGGATGGCGGGCGGCCAGCGCCTCGAAGGCGAGGAAGTCCTCGGCGGTCGTCGTCTCGACGAGCGCGAGGTCCGGCCGGCTGCCGTTGACGATCACGTTGACGTCGCGCAGCGCGCGCACGACCGTGGCGACCTCGAAGGCGGGCTCGGCGAGCAGCGCCTGCTTCCAGTCGTCCGCGTGGCGCGCGTCGGGGGTGATGAGCTTGATCTTCACGGGCCGGTCTCGTTGGGAGGGGATGCGCCAGGGTCGCGGTGCGTCAGCGGCTGCCGCCGGCGTCGACCACGGTGGAGGGCGGCGGGTTGTGCGTGGCCTCGGCCTGGTGGTCGAGCGCCGCGCGCACGGTGCGGCCGTCGGTGGGCGGGACGGCCTGCGCATGGCGGGCCGGCGCGCCGGGGTCGCCGACCTGCTGGGCCTGCAGGATGCGCACGCCGTCGCCGAAGTGCGCGTCCCAGCCGGGCGAGGCGGAGGCGGCGCAGCCGGCCGCGAGGATGGCGGCGGCGAGCGCGCCGGGGAGGGTGAGCGTGCGGCGCATCAGTGCTTCTCCTGTTCGAACCCGCCGTCGGCGGGGGCTGCGGCGGCGTGCGACGACGGGTCGGGCCGCGCGCCTTCGATCTTGCCGTCCCAGATCAGCTCGCTGCGGGTCGGCGGGACATAGTCGTCGGTCGGCAGCCGGTAGCCCGGGGGCAGCGGCTTGACCAGCCGCGGGGTGATCACGAACACCAGCTCCGACTTGTCGGTCTGGAACGAGGTGCTGCGGAACAGCGCGCCGATGACCGGCAGTTCGCCCAGCAGCGGGAACGCGGTGACGTTGGTCGTCGTGTTGTTCTTGATCAGCCCGCCGATGGCGAAGCTCTGGCCGTCCATCAGTTGCACGGTGGTCTCGGCCTTGCGCGACGTGAACGAGGGCAGCACGGCGCTGACCCCGCCGGCCGACACCTGCACGCCCGCGGCGTTGAGCTCCGAGACCTCGGGGCGCACGCGCAGGTTGATGAGGCCGCTGCCGAGGACGGTGGGCGTGAACTTCAGCGAGACGCCGAATTCCTTCTCCTCGAGCGTGACCGTGCGCCCGCCGCTGCCGTTGTCCTGCGTGACGGGAATGAAGATCTTGCCGCCGGCCAGGAAGCTGCCCGTCTGGCCGCTGATGGCCATCACCGTGGGCTCGGCCAGCACCTTCACCAGGCCGTCGTTCTTCTGCATGTTGATGCCGACGTTGGTCGCGCCGCGGCCCGGCACCATGCCGTAGCTGGTGGTGTAGGTCGGGCGGCCGTTGGCGTCGTAGGTCACCGTCACGTTGCCGCCGGCCATGTTGGGGATCGGCACCGTGCCGCCGACGACCTGGTCGACCGAGCTGTACGGCACGCCGTTGGGCCCGCCGCCGCCGATCTGGCCGACGACGCCCATCGAGCCGCCGAACACGCCGGACAGGAAGCGCAGCATCGAGCCGGTGGTGTAGGCGCGCGAGAAATCGATGCCGAACTGGTCGAGCAGCGACTTCGAGATCTCGGCCACCTTGACTTCCAGCATCACCTGCTGCGGCGCGCCGACCTCGAGCATGTTGACCAGGCGTGGGTTGGACTTGCCGCCCGTGTCGCTGCCTCGCAGGTAGGCGTTGGCCAGGTCGGTGACGCGCGCGAGCGCCTCCGAATCGCTGACCGCGCCGGAGAGCACGATCGAGTCGAAGGCCGCAGTGACCTTGACGTTCTTCTCCTGCGGCAGCAGCGCGGCGATCGTCGATTCGAGGCCCGCCGTGTCCATGCCCACGACGACGTCGAACGTCGTGCAGGTGCCGGCGCGATCGAGCATCACCACGTTGGTCGAGCCGACGCTGCGGCCCAGCAGGTACAGCTCGGTGGGCGCGAGCAGCAGCACGTCGATGTCGGCGACGCCGGGCCGTCCGGGCGCGGCGCCCGCGCGGTTGGCCGCCGCCGCGTCCTTGCTGGCGTCGACGCCTTCGGCGGGACGTGCGGCGTGCGCGTTCTCCGGGTTGCCCAGCAGGATGCGCGCGATGGGCGCCTGCGGGTGCAGCACCAGGGACTTGCCGACCGGCACGCTCACCAGCGGCGCCGTCTCGACGCGCAGGCACTGGCCCGCGGGGCTGGCGGGCGCGGCCTTGGCGGCGGCGCCCGGCGCCAGGGCGGCCTGGCTCGCGCAGGCCGTGGCCAGGAGCAGCGTGCCCGTCGCCAGCGCGAACGGGGTGGGTGCGGCGGCGCGCAGGACGCGCGTGCCGGCGATGGGGCGGGGGTTCAGAAGCATTCGATCACCTTGCTCAGTCCGCGAATGACCTCGACGCAGTTGCCGTTGGGCGCGGGCGCCGCCGCGACCGTCACCGGCGCGCGCGCGCGCGGGGCGCGGGCGACCGGGGCGGGCGCGGGCGCCGACGCGGCGGGCGCCTCGGGCAGGCCCGTCAGCATCTCGGTCTTGGTGGCGCCGTTGCCCGCGGCCTGGGCGACGGCGTCGGTCTGGTTGCGCAGCACGAGCGACAGCGAGCCGACGCTGCGTGCCAGGTCCAGGATCTCGGCGTCGCGCGGCGTGACTTCCAGCGTCACGGCGTTGACGACCACAGGCTTGGTCGAGTCTCGGTCGGACTCCTGCGCCACCGCCAGCACCAGGATGCGCTCGAGCACGATCTTGGAGATCGAGCCGTCGCCGCGCTGGGCGTGGTCGACCTGCGTGTTGACCATCACGTCGACGAAGGTGCCCGGCAGCGCGAAGCCGGCGACGCCGACGACGTCGTTGACGCGCACGGTCATCGCGCGCTTGCCGGCCGGCACGACGGCGGACAGCCCGCCCTTGGTGCCGATGGGCGCCAGGCGCGCCTCGGTGAGCGGCTCGCCGCGCTGGACCGACTGCAGCACGACGCGGCCGTCGAGCTTCTCGCCGTCGGCGAACGCGCCGGTGGGCACGCTGCCTTCGGGCCAGTCGGCCAGGCGCACCATCTCGGGCGAGATGCGCCCGCCGATCGTGATGTCCGTCGTCGCGACGGCGATGCGGCTCTTGGCGCCGCCCTGGTTCTGCATCCAGCGCGCCGCCAGGGCGACCGCGGCCAGTCCCGCGATGACCGCGATGAAAAGCATCAGGAGGCCACGTGATCTCATTGCTGACTCCGGTTCGGTGGCGTCGTCGACGACGCGAGGACGGCGAGGATGGCCGGTGCGCCGGCGCCCGCGTGGGCGGACGGCGGCGTGGCGGCCGGCAGGGACAGCGGCCACGCGAGCGCGGCGGCGGTGCCGCAGGCGATCGCGACGGCGTACGGCAGGCGCGCCGCGGTGGCCTGCAGCGGGCTCAGCGCGAGCCCGCGGCCGGCGCCGGCGCGCTGCAGCCAGTCGGTGAGCAGCAGGCGCACGTTGGACAGCGCCTGGGCCGCGACGCCCGGCCGCAGCATGAAGACCAGCGACAGCACGCCGCCGGCCACGAGGGTGTAGACGGTCGCGGACAGCACGGTGGACGGGCCCGTGAAGGCGCCCACCATGGCCATCAGCTTGACGTCGCCCGCGCCCATGGCGCGCAGCAGGTGAAGAGGCAGCATCAGGGCGAAGCCGGCGGCCAGGCCGGCCAGCGGCGACCAGGGCTGCGAGCCGGCCAGGCCGGCATGGCCGGTGGCCGCAGCCAGCACCGCCATCGCCAAGGCGAGCGCGATGCCCGAGAGCACGAGGCGGTTGGGAATCCGGCGCGTGCGCAGATCGGACGACACCGCGCCCAGCAGCAGGGCTGCGAGGCATGCACCGGCGACGAAGGCGGGCCAGGCGGTCATGGTGTCGTGCTCGTCCGTTTCGGGTGCGGTGCGGGCTGCGGGTCGGCTTCGGCTCGTCAGGCGGCCAGCAGCACGTTGTAGACGTTGGTGAACAGCGTGGACAGCTGCGTGCCGACGTTGGTGACGGCGCCGACGATGACGACGGCGATGAGGGCGGCGATCAGGCCGTACTCGATGGCGGTCACGCCTTCCTCGTCGAGGGCGGCTTTCCGCAGGAACTGGGTGATCTGCACGATGGACTCCTTGGATGACTCGAGGGACCGGTGAGCGCCGGTCCGGGACGCGCGGCGCCCGGACCGGAAGCTTCCGTTCAGCCGCCCAGCGCGGTGTAGACGCTCGTGAAGATCGCGCTCAGGCGCGTGCCGACATTGGTGACGGCGCCGACGATGACGATGGCGATCAGCGCCGCGATGAGGCCGTACTCGATGGCGGTCACGCCTTCTTCGTCGCGGGCGAACTGCTGGAACATCTGCTTGATCTGCATTTGGAACTCCTAGGTGTGATTGAAAAGGTCTTGTTGGCAAGAGCGCCGTTCGCGATCCGGTCGGGCCGGATCCATCCCGCCTGCATCGCGTCGACCCCGGCAGGCCCTCCACAGCTCTCGTCGAGAGCCGCCGCGTTCGATGCGGCTGTTTGATGTCGACGTCTTCACTCTAGTCACGCGCCGTCCGGCGGGCCACGGAGGATGCGGCCATCGGCGGCCGGGCAGTTGTCCCTCGTGGCCCAGGAGGTTTGTCCCTCCCGGCCGCGGCGCACCAGTTCGGCCACGCCGGCCAGCAGGTCGGCCGCGGGTTGGTGCTTCTCGACGAAGCACAGCGCGCCCAGGTGCTGGGCACGGGCGCGCGTCGACTTGTCGCCATGGCTGGTGAGCACCAGGACGCCCGCCTCGCGCGCGAGTTCGGGCAGCAGCGCGAGGCCGTCGTCGCCGTCGAGGTCGACGTCCAGCACCACCACCTCGGGATGGCATTGCTGCATCTCGCGCAGGGCCTCGGCCGCGCTGCCGGCGGTGCGTATCTGGCGCACCGCCATCCCGGCGCAGGAGATCAGGCGCGCGACGCCCTCGCGCACGGCGCGCTGGTCGTCGATCACCAGCACCGTGACGGCGCCGCGGCCGGGGCCGGCATTCGCGGTGGGCAGGAGGTCGATGACCATGTCACGTACCAGGCGGTTGGAGGCGGAGGGGCAGGGCGTTCGCCGTGATCCGGGACGACGCAGGCGTCATGTCTCGCGGCGCGTGCGGGCGCTTCACCACACCAGCGGCAGCAGGCGCCAGCGCACGCGCCGCTGGTACTCGCGGTAGTCGGGCTCGGCCTTTGCGAGCACGGCCTCCTCGCGCAGCAGGCGCACGGCCTGGGCCGCGTACAGCAGTGCAAGCACCGCGGCGTTGCGCCAGCTGAAGTTGGCCAGGATGAAGCCGACGTGGCCGACCAGGTAGCCGAAGTAGATCGGGTGGCGCACGAGACGGTACGGTCCGGCCGTCACCAGCCCGCGTCGTGCCGGCAGGATGCCGAACGAGCGCCCGAGCGTGATCTTGGCGGTGAACTGCCAGCAGATGCTCGCCACCTGCAGCGCCGCGCCCGCGGCCTCCGGCACGAGGTGCGTCGTGCCGCCGGGCCGCAGCAGCAGCAGGAAGCCCAGCGCGTACGCGGACGTGACGACGGCGGGCACGGACAGGTCGCGCGTCGTCGCGCGGCGCGCCACCAGCACCAATGCCAGCGTGTAGCTCTCCGACACCAGCAGCAGCAGCGCCGTCCAGCGCGCGGGATCGGCCCACCAGACCCGGCCCCAGATCATCACGACGAAGCCCATGACGACCACGGCGATCGTGCGCAGCAGCCATTCGACGAGGCGGCCCTCGGGGGCGGGCCTCGCCGGCGTGCCGGGGTCGGTGTCGCGCGCCGGCGGGCTCGGGAGGCGGATGCGGAGGAACGCCATGGTGCAGGCCCTGACCTTGAGTTGCGAGGACGCCGCGGCGACATGCCGTGACGCGAGGTTCGGGTCATTCTGCGCAGGCCGGCCCGTCGCCGACATGGGAGCTTGCGGCGTGTGGCGGGGGAGCTTCCTCCCGTCCGGCGTCCCGGCGCGGCGACGGTAGGTTTGCCCCCACCCTCCCGGGACAATGCTCCGATGCCGCGTTCGCGCACGCCTCCTAGACTGGCCGCAGACCAAGGAGGTGGCGATGACCGGTGGAAGACGTGGAGCGCTCATGCACGCGCGTGGCGCGGCCGGACAGCGAGGTGCCATCCTGCCGATGGTCGCGATCGTGCTGGCGGTGATGCTCGGCTTCGCCGGGCTCGTCATCGACATCGGCGGCATGTATGTCGCCAAGACGGAGCTGCAGTCCGCGCTGGACAGCTGCAGCCTGGCCGCCGCCTCGGAGCTCAATGGCGCGACGGATTCGCTGGCACGCGCCACCAGCGCCGGCGAGACGGCGGGCAACGCCAACAAGGTGCGCTACCAGAGCGCCGCGGCGGCCGTCGTCGACGCGGACGTCGTCTTCAGCGACGCCTTGAACGGCAGCTACAGCCACAGTTTCGCGCCGGTGGCCAACGCACGCTATGCCCAGTGCACGCACACGTCCGGCGGACTCGTCAACAACTTCGTGCAGATGGTGGGCGGACCGTCGACGACGTCGGTGTCCGCCGTCGCCGTCGCGACCCGTGCCCACGCGCAATCGGTATGCCCGGTGCCGATCGGGCTGCGGGCGCGCACGTCCACGCCGCCCGACTACGGCTTCACCGCCGGCGAATGGATCACCATGCTGTACGACCCGAGCAAGAGCTCGAGCTCCGAGATGGGCTGGTACAACCTGGACGGCTCCAACAGCGCCTCGGAGACCAAGAGCGAGGTGGCCGGCACCGGCCATTGCGGCTCGCGCGTCGGCGACAGCGTGGGCACCCCGGGGGCGCAGGTCGGCGTGGACGACGCGTGGAACGCGCGCTTCGGCATCTACAAGAACAAGAGCGACCCGAGCCAGGCGGCGCAGCGCCCCGACTTCACCGGCTACGTCTACACGAGCGTGAACTGGAAGAACGCGAGCCCGCAGAACGCCTACGCCGGCAGCAAGGCAGTGGGCTCGGACGCGACCGCGGAGAACTTCAAGGCCAAGCGCGCCGAGTTCGCGAGCTACGACGACGCCGGCACGGACATCAAGGACGGCGACAAGATCACCGGCCTGAACATGAAGGGCGGCTACAAGGATCTCGCGTCGCCCGCCACCGGCGGCCAGCACCAGGCCTGGGGCGGCAATCGGCGCATCGTCCTGGCCCCCGTCATCATCTCGGGAAAGATCGCCGACTTCGCCTGCATGCTGATGCTGCAGCCCATCAGCGGACCCACGACGACCGTGCAGCTCGAGTACATCGGCAGCGCGAGCAGCCTGTCCAGCCCGTGCACCGCCGACGGCCTGCCGGGCGGCAGCGCCGGTCCGCTCGTTCCCACCCTCGTGAGGTAATGCCCGATGCGCAAGCCTTTCCGTTCCCAGCGCGGCGCAGCCCTCGTGGAACTGGCGCTCGTCCTGCCCCTGCTGCTGGCCGTGTGCTTCGCGATCACCGAGTTCGGCCGCGCGATCTACACCTACGACACGCTGGCCAAGTCGGCCCGCGACGCGGCGCGCTACCTCACGACGCAGACCGCCGGCAGCAGCACCGCGTGGGCCATCGCGCGCAACCTGGCCGCCTACGGCAACCCCGCCGGCACCGGGCCCGCGCTGGTGACGGGGCTGGACGCCACCAACATGGCCAGTCTCGTCGTCATCTGCGACCCGTCCGACCAGCCGCGCTGCGCCGCCAACCTCAACCAGGGCGCCGACCCGTCGATCAACACGGTGACCGTGCGGATCACCGGCTTTCGCTTCAGCCCGCTGCTGGACGTGCTCGCGTTCACGCGCTTCTACGGGGGCGGCTCCAGCAGCATCGCCTCCATCCCGTTCGGCGACATCGCCGTCACCATGAGGAAACTGTGATGCGGATCCATCGACAGCGGGGAGCGTACGTGGTCGAGTTCGCGTTGGCGATCTCGCTGCTGGTGATGGTGCTGCTGGCGATCGCCGACTTCGGCCGCGTGCTGTTCCGGCTCAGCTCCGTCGCGGAGGCCACGCGCGTCGGGGCGCGCGTCTCGGTGGTCTGCAACCCGGGCGCCGGCCGCGTCCTGACCGAGATGCAGAAGTTCGTGCCGATGAATTCGTCGAACCTGACGATCTCCTGGTACGACACGGCGGGCGCGATCAGCACGAGCTGCGACAGCACCAGCTGCGCCGGCGTGTCCGTCAGTGTCACCGGACTGAGCGTGGCGCCGGTGTCGCCGGTGTCGTGGATCGGCTTCTCGTCGCTGACGGTGCCGGCGTTCTCCACCTACCTGCCGCGCGAATCGATGGGCCAGGATCCGAACAGCGCGTCGGTCTGCAGCTAGCGTCTCCGCGACCGCTCAGGCCGCGCGGCGCGAGGCCTCCACGTGGCCGAGGCCGCGCGCGCTGGCGTACAGGTGCAGCTCGAGCCGTCCGCGCACGCCGAGCTTGGAGTAGATCGTGGTGAGGTGGTTGCGCAGGGTGTGCTCGCTCATGCCGAGGTCGCTGGCCACCGCGAATTGCTTGGCGCCGGAGTTGCGCACCATCGTGCAGACGATCTCGTGCTCGCGCGGCGTGAGGCTGGCGATGCGCTCGGCCTCCGGATCGGCCGGCCGCCTGGAGGCCGCCGGCGGGCCGTCCGTCAGCATGCCCATGACCTCGCCGAGCAGGGCGCGATGCACCCAGATCTCGCCGGCGTCGACCTTCTCGATCGCGCGCAGGATGGTCTCGGCAGGTTCGGACTTGTGCACGACCCCGCGCGCGCCCTGGACCACCACGTCGCGATGCAGCGCGATGTCGTCGGCGCCGGTGAGCACGAGGATGCGGCCGCGGCAGCGCTGGCGCAGCTGGCCCAGCGACGCGCCCATGTCGTGTCCCCCGAGGTTCAGGTCCAGCAGGATCACGTCGGCGCCGCACACGGCGTCGTCGGCCATCAGCTCGGCGTGGCTGCTGGCGCTGCCGACCAGCGCCATGCGCGAGCCGGCGGCGTCGATGAGCCGCTTCAGGCCCCACAGGGTGATCAGGTGGTCCTCCGCGACGAAGACGCCGATGGCGCGCGGCGTGTTCGCGGGAACGAGGATCGCGTCGTGGGGGGCCTGCATGGAAGTACCTGCTTTCGTGGTCGTTCGGTTCGGGTGGGTTCTACAAGGGGATCTCGATCTGGATCTCGGTGTCCAGTCCGTTGGGTCGCGCCACGGTCAGTGAGCCGCCCAGCTCGGCCGCGCGCTCGCTGAGCGAGGTCGGCCGGAAATCGTTCGCGGGCCGGCCCTGCCGGCTGGCCGCGTCGTCGCGCACGGACATGCGCACGACGCCCGTGTCGGCCGACAGCGCGATCCACACGCGCTGCGCGCTCGTGTGCTTGCGGATGTTGTTCAGCGCCTCGTTGACCATGTGGAACAGGGTGCCGGCCAGCGCGCGCGTGGTCGGCAGGTGCTCGGGCGACTGGATGTCGACGTCGATGCCGAACAGCAGGGCGAAGCGCCGCGCCTGGCGCCGCACGGCGGGCACGAAGGCGTTGTCTCCCTGGCCGGCGCCGGTGCGCAGGCTGGAGATGAGCTCGCGCAGGCTCGAGACCTCGTTGTTGACGAGCTGGGCCAGCGCGTCGATGTCGGCGCGCGCCTCGTTGTCGGGCGACGTCCGCAGGGCGAGGCACTCGACCGCGTACTTCAGTCCCAGGTAGGGCTGGATCGCGCTGTCGTGCAGGTCGCGGCCGATGCGGGCGCGCTCCAGCGAGGCGCTCTCGTCCTGCAGCTGGTCGACGAGCGCGGCCTGCTCCACGATGCGCAGCAGATCCGGCGCGGCGCCCGACAGCACCGAGATGTCCTGGAGCGCGCTGCGCGGGCTGCCGTAGCCGACGACGAAATGGCCATGGCGCTGGCCGTAGCGGGTCAGGGGAACGACATGCAGGCTGCGCACGTCCAGCGTGCGCGCCAGCGCCGCCAGCGCGGCCGCGACCTCCCGGCCGGGCGCCGGCCCGCCGTGCACGCGCAGGCGCCGCCGCGGATCCCAGGCGCGGCGCACGATGTAGCTCACGGGCGAGGCGGGGACGTCTGCCAGCAGCGTCTCCAGCTGGCGATGCACCTCGGCGCGGGCGCGGAAGCTGCCGTCCTCGCCGGTGGCCAGCATCGCGGGGGACGCGCGCCGCGTCGGCGGGACGAGCGCGACGACGTCGGCATGCGTGCCCTTGCACAGGCGCTGCACGAGTTCGCCGCAGGTCGCCTCGAAGCCGCGGCGCGGATCGAGCTGCGCCTCGAGGCCGACGACCAGCGCCTGGCGATGGCGCAGCACGCTCATGGGTTGGGCCAGCAAGGCCGCCGCGGGCATCAGGCCCAGCACGAGCAGCAGCGGCAGCGCATGTCCCCAGCCCTCGGGCAGTTCCTGCATCCAGCGGCCGAAGTCGTCGTACGCGATGCCCACGGCGGCCAGCAGCGCCAGCACCACGCCGGAGCCGACGCCAAAGCCGATGCTGGCGAGCACCACCGGGTGCACCAGCGTGACCAGCATCATCGACGAGCCCGCCGCGAACATCTTCATCGCCGCGCAGGACCAGACGACGTCGACCCAGAACGGCCACACTCCCGTGATGCGCGGCCGCTGGCGCGCCTCGGCCCAGAGCAGCCAGGCCGACCAGAGGCTGTAGGCGACGAGCACGACCGTGGGCAGCCCGCCTTCCGGGCCGTCCGCCGCCAGCAGCAAGACGGTGCACATCAGGGCCGTCACGACCCTGATGCCGGCGGAGAACCGCCTCATCTCGCTGGAAGGACCCTCCTCCATCGCACCCTCGCCTGAGCTTGTTGGTCCGGTCGGACCGGACGTTGTTCTGAACACTTGTTCATGCCAGTCTGTCACTGACACGCTCGCACGGGAAGCATCTGGTTACATGGAAATGGTCAGAAACGCCATTGGAATGGCATTTAAGTCACACCCGGGAGCGCAAGCTGCGGACGCTATGAAGACGCGTCGCGCGATATGTCAGCGGCTGATGTTCGCGTGCCGGCGGCGCGCAAGCGACGCCATGGGCGCAACGCTGACGGCGCGCTGCGTCGCGCGCGATCGGGCGATCTCGACGGCGCGCGTCAGGCGATGCCGACGGCGGCGCGGACCGCCGGCGCGATGGCCTCGAGCACGGGCGCCACGAAGCGTTCCGCGGTGTCGAAGCCGATGCCCCAGTCGGCATGGCGGATCGTCGTGAGCGGCACGCCCTGGCGGCGCATGAAGTCGCCGATCGCCTTGTCCTCGTAGTACTCGTCGCCGATCTCGGCCGGGTAGTGCGCGTATTCGCTGGCCACCAGCGCGGCGGCCTTCGGTCCGAGCAGGTAGCAGGCCCCACCGGCCCAGGCGCCGTGGTGGCGGCGCGAGTACGGCCCCATCGGCCGGGACGTCTTGCCGAAATGCCAGAAGCGGCACAGGTGCGGGTTGACGGCCAGCATGCCGACGTAGTCATGGGCGCGCGAGAGCTGCAGGAAGCGCTCGGGCGCGAAGTTCGCCGTGAGGTGGCAGTCGTCGTCGATCTTGACGACGGCGACGCCGCCGAAGCGCTGGAGCAGCGCATTGACGCCCGCGGCCACCTTCAGCGGCAGCGTCTCGTAGTTGTCCTCCACCGGCAGCGCGCAGGTGTCGCCATCCCAGCGCGGCACGCGCAGCGCGGGGTCGCCGACGACGATGCAGGCGGTGGCGCCGCGGGCGCGCAGGTCGGCCTGCACGCGCTGCGCCTGGGCAAGATACTTGCGGCAGCTGGTCACCATGAAGACGACGCGGCCGCCGGCGGGCAGCGGCTCGCTGGGACGCATCAGCGCGCCGTAGATGGCGGGCGCCTGTGGGTGCAGCGGCGACATCAGCAGCACCTCGCGCATCAGCTGCTCCACCTGTCCGGCGTCGAGCTCGCGCCCGCGGGCGCCGATCCAGTCCAGCCAGGCGCTCGCCGCGTCATGGCTGAACAGGCGCCGCTGGAGCGTGTGCATCGCGAGCGCGAGCCGTTCCTCCAGCGTGTGCGGTGCCAGGAAGGCGGACGCGGACAGCGTGCGCAGCGGTTGGAGAGGATGCATGTCGGCCTCGTATCTCGCGACGGCCGCTCAGGCGGCCTGGAGCAGTTCCATGTCCTGCATCGGGTGCAGGACGCGCTTGGGCAGCGGCATGGCCGCGGGGCGCGCCCCGTCGCCCATGCCGCACAGCGCGCTGCGCACGGCCAGGGCGCGCGGCGCGCGGGCCGCGTCGGCGCGCTGCAGGACGAAGACGCCGGCGCGCAGTTCGGGGAAGGCCGACAGCGCGCGGTAAGCCAGCGTCTGCACCATGTGCGGCTCCCAGCCGGCCGCGTACCAGGCGGCGAGCGTGGCATCGAGCTCGGACGGCGACGCCGCGCGCGGCGCCCACCAGACGACGCGACGGGTCGGCTGCGCCGCGGCGTCGCGCGCGAGCGCGGCGAACTGCGGCGCGGGCATGTCGGCGGCCAGCAGCAGGTCGGCGGCCCCCGGCTGCGCGCGCTGCCAGCCCGGATTGGCCAGCACGAGTTCCTCGATCCAGCGCGCGCCCTCGTCGCCCGCGCCGTGCAGGCGCACCGCCTCGGACTGGCGCAACACCTCCAGCAGGCCCGCGATGTCGCGCCGCGGCGCGGCGCTCTCGTCGGTCTCGGGCTTCCAGGTGCCGTCGCCGTTGAGGATGTACGACTCCATGTTCATCGCGACCTTGGCCAGCAGGTTCGTGCGCGCCAGCTGCAGGTAGCGCAGCGGGCCGTAGCGCGCGGGCACCGGGTCGCGCACCGCGTCGTCGCGGCGGTTGCGGCCGGCGCGCTCGGGCTGCGCATAGTTCAGTGCGACCTCGGTCAGCGTCCCGGCGTCGAGGCCCTGGCCGTAGACCGCGCGCTCGTACAGCAGCTGCCACTGGAAGCCGGCGGTCGGCACCTCGGCGCGGCGGTTCTTCACGAGGTAGGCCTGCCAGCCGTTGATGACCTTGGCCGACAGCTGCTCCACGCTGCGCACCGGCAGGTGCACCACGCTGACGCCGTCCATCACGTGCAGCGGCGGCCGCGTGCCGTCGATGAAGTGGACGTTGTGGTTGCCCTGGTCGACGACGAGGCGGGCATCGTCGCGCGGATTCCGGCGCACGACGGCCTTGAAGACCTGCGGCTCCTCGCGCTTGCGGCGATCGGGCATCGCGCCCAGCGGATCGGCCAGCACGCGGGCCGGATCGACCTGGGCGTCGGGCAGATGGGTGCGCCACGGCAGCAGCACCACCTCGCCCGCGGGCACCGTCGCGAAGGCCGCGTCGAGCTTCGCGCGCGACGGGGCGTGGATGAACTCGTCGGCGTCCAGGAACCACACCAGTTCCGGATCGAACACGGGCACGACCTTGCGGTAGACGTGCGTGACCTTCTCCGACTGGTAGTAGCCGAAGATCGGGTCGTCGAACACCACCAGGGGCAGGCCCTCGCGCTGCAGCGAGGTCAGGATCTCGCGCGTGCCGTCGGTCGAGCCGTTGTCGATGACGACCAGCAGGTCCATCAGCGCGAGGTTGTGGCGGACGAAGGCCTCGACGATGTCGGCCTCGTTCTTGATCATCGCGATGGCGAGCGTGTTCATGTCGGTCTCTCGGTCAGATCAGTGCGACGGCATCGGCGGCGGCGAACTGGTCGTCGTCGTCCAGGCCGCCGAAGTCGGCGCGCATCATGCGGGCGTTGGTGCGCTCGCGCGGGGTGGTGGCGACCTTGCGCAGCGCCACGCGCATGAAGGCGGCGGCGTCCTTCGCGCAGGGCCGGGTCGCGGCGTCCAGCCACTGCTGCTTGACGATCTCGAAGCGGTGCTCGAACCAGCCGAGGTACCAAAACCAGTCGGTGTAGTAGAGCCACGAGTTCTCGTTGAGCGCGCGCAGGTGCGTCGGATCCTGCCAGGCGGCGAGCGACTTCTCGTACGGCACCTCGATGGAGAACGCGCCGCCGACCTTCAGCAGCCGCAGCGCGTTGGTCATCAGCATCGGCAGGTCGGGCACGTGCTCCAGCACGTTGTTGGCGTGGATCAGCTCCAGCGCCCCTTCCTCGAGCAGCACCTCGCCGCCCATGGGCGTGGGCGCCACCAGCGGCAGCGCGAGCGGCTGGCCGAGATCGAGCACGAGGTCGGGCTCGGCGCGGTCGAGGATGTCGATGTTGAGCCAGGTCGGCTTGTAGTCCTTGCCCGAGCCGAGGTTGATCGCGCGCGGGCGCCACGGGCCGGGGGCGCGCACGCGCGCGAAGCCCTGGCGGAAGCCGTCCGCGAAGGCCAGCAGGTCGGCGAACTGCGCCATCGGGTCGTGCACGGCGTCGCCGCAGCGGAACGCGGCCAGGCGCTTGCGGGCCTCCTCGTAGAACGCGGGCGTCTTGAAGTGCAGGCGGAACCATTCCTCGACCTGGTCCGGCAGCCACAGCACGGCGTCGCGGAACGCGGGGGCCGGATCGGTGGTGGGCGTGTACTCCGAGATCACCGGCGTGCCCAGCGACAGGCAATGGAACGCGCGCGCCTGCTCGAAGCGGTTGCTCTCGTAGAAGTGGCAGTTCAGCACGGCCTTGGACTGGCGGATGTACTCGTCGCGCTCGGGGCCGTACACCGGGCCGTCGAACATGGCGACGTTGAAGCCGGCGGCCTCCACGCGGGCGATGAACGCGTCGCGGCGCGGGTTGGTGCTGCCGAAGAACAGCAGGTCGATCGGGCGCTCCTCCAGCGCCGGCGCGGGCTTGTCGAGGTAGGCCGCGTAGCCGAAGGACACGATGGGCACGTCGGCCGGATCCTGGGCGTAGGCGCCGACATTGGCGGCGTCGTAGTCGACGACCGCCGAGCGGCGCAGCAGCGCGAGGTAGTCCGGGTCGACGGACGCGCCGCCCTGGCCCAGCTGCTCCAGGTTGACGAAGATGCAGGCGTGGCGCTCCTGCCAGTCGGCGGGAAAGCCCAGGTGAGCACCGAAGACGACGTTGACCGCGTCCTCGCGCAGCCGGTTCTTGGCCATCGTCACCGTCGCGCCCTGGCGGCGGAACATGTGGCGGAAGTAGCGCGCCTGGTCCAGGAAGCCGAGCGAGTGCACGTAGCCGGCGGGCTGGATGATCGCCAGGTGGATCGCGGGGATATTCTTCATGGAACCGGGCTCCGGAATGGTTCGTGGACCGCATCGACGGTCGTGAACCGATTCTGGAGAAGGGCGCGCGCGCCCAAGCCTCGAAAAGGCCCGCTGCCCCCCGGCAATTCGAGGCCGGACCGGAGGGCCGGCTCGCGGCATCGCCGGCGTCCGAGAGACTGCGACGCCGTCCTGCGCGCATTCACAGCATCCACTTCAGTGCGACGGAGCCTCATGCCGACGCGGATCCCGCGGCTGCGCGCAGGATGGGCGCGCGGGTGGGATCCGCGTCTCTTCGTCAGTGCGACTGCTTCAGCTTCATCGCCTTGAGCACCTGCCCGGTTCCCTCGTACAGCACGACGAGGTTGCGCGCGGCCAGGGTGGAGCCGCGGCCGGCGACGGAGCCTTCGAGGTCGGGGCGTTCGCCGATCTCCAGGCAGCGCAGCCAGGCGGACTCGATCATCGGCAGCAGTTCGCCGGCGCGCGCCGGCTCCTCGGTGGCCCAGTCGAGCAGCAGGTCGCCGAGCGCGAAGAAGAAGTCGGGCGAGTGCTGCCAGTGCGGCATGGCCGCCTCGGCCAGCAGCACGGCGTCGGCGTGGCGCCTGCACTGCTTGAGCGCCTGCATCTCGCGCACCAGGCGGTCGTGGTGCCAGCCCGGCGTCGTCCCGGCCAGCGTGACGGTGGCGCCGCTGGCGGCCTCGCACGCGCGCGAGCGGTCGAAGTGCAGGCAGGCGTCGGCCCAGCGTTCGTAGACGTCGTGGTCCTTGCCGATCTGGTAGTGAAGGTAGGCGTCGTCGGGCGCCTGCGCCAGCGCGCGCGCGAGCAGGCCGGCGTTGCGGCCGGCCTTGGCCTTGAGCGCGTCGGCGCGGTAGCCGTCGTGCGCGAGCGCCGTCGGCAGGCGCCTGACGGGCAGCGCGTGCACCGGTTGTTCGTGGACGCGGCCTTCGTAGCGCACGCCGCGCGGCAGCACGCGCGGCAGCCAGCTGGGGGCGACGGCGGTGCCGATGGGCGTGTCGAACTGGCTGTCCACCCGCAGCGTGCCGGCGAAGTCGGGCCGGGTATGGCGCAGCGCCAGGAGTTCGACGCCGGCTTCGGCGATCCATTCGTCGGCGTCGACGACGATGTTCCAGTCGGCGTCCGCCAGCGCGAGGGCGGCATTGCGCGCGGCGGCGAAGTCGTCGCACCACGGGAAATGGTGCACGCGCGCGCCCGCCGAGCGCGCGAGCGCGACGGTGGCGTCGGTGGATCCGGTGTCGAGCACGACGAGCTCGTCGACGCAGTTCGTGGCGCTGGCGAGCGCGCGCACGATGCGCGCGGCCTCGTTGCGCGCGATCATGACGAGGGCGACCTTGTACGTGGACATCAGGACGGCTCCCTCCCGAGCGCGGTGGCCGGTTCGCCCGCCGCCAAGGCCTGCGGCGCGAGGCCCGCGAGATGGCGTTCGTGCATGCGCAGCAGCAGCGCGTCCATGTCGCGCGCCAGGCGCTCGGCGTCGAACAGCGGCAGCGCGTGGCGGTGCTGCTCGAGGTGGGCCTTGATGCCGCGCAGCGTGTCGGGCTCGTTGGCCAGCGCCGTCGCGAGCTCGACATAGTCGTCCTCGCCCTGGCAGGCGAGCTCGCCCAGGCCGCAGGCGCTCGCGAGGCTGGCGGCCACGCGCGAGGCGAAGGTCTCGCCCGGCACCGTCAGCACCGGCACGCCCGCCCACAGGGCCTCGCTCGCGGTCGTGTGGGCGTTGCAGGGCCAGGTGTCCAGGAACATGTCGGCCGCGCGCAGGCGCGCGATGTGGTCCGCCAGCTCGAGCTTGGCGGCGAAGAACACACGCTCGGTCGCGACGCCGCGGGCCGCGAGTTCGCGCAGCAGGTTCGCCTTCGCGTGCGGGTTCCAGGCCAGCATCCACAGGACCGTCTTCGGCGCGCCGGCAAGGATGCGCGCCCACAGGTCCAGCATGCGCGGCGACAGCTTGTACGTCTGGTTGAAGCAGCACAGCACGACCGCGTCGTCGGGCAGGCCCAGCGCCGCGCGCGGCGGGCAGGGCGGCAGCGGACGCGCGGCGTCGTTGGGCTGGTAGCAGCCCTCGAGCTGCGCGATGTGCTCGGTGTAGTGCCCTGCGTGCGCCAGCGGCGTGACGACGCGGTCGCCGATCAGGTAGTCGATGAAGGGCGCGCCGGTCGTTGCCGGGTAGCCGAGCCAGGCGGCCTGCACCGGCGCCGGGCGGTAGGCCATCAGCTCCATGCGGCTGTCACGCGTGTGGCCCTTCAGGTCGATCAGGATGTCGATGCCGTCGTCGCGGATGCGCCGGGCCACGGCGCCGTTGCCGATGCCGCGCACGTCGACGTAGTGCTCGCAGGCGGCGCGCACGCGGCGCGCCGTCTCGGAGCCGTCGTCGCGGCTGTGCGAATACAGGAAGGTCTCGAAGCGGCCTCGATCGCGGCGTTCCAGCAGCTCGGTCATCAGCACCGCGGTGGCGTGGTGATAGAAGTCGGACGACAGCCAACCCACGCGGATGCGTCCCGGCTGGCGCGGGCCCGGCGCGGGAAGCGGCACGATCGCGCTCGTCAGTCCGGCGACGCGGCGCTCGTTGAGGCGGCGCTGCTGCTGCGGCGTCGAGTCGATCGAGATCAGCGCGAACGGCAGCAGCAGGCGTGCCGTCTCCGGATCGTCGCGGTCGACGGCCTCGAGCAGGGCGCGCGTGTCCTCGGCGTCCTGCGCCCAGGCGCAGGCCTGGCGGTTGGTCTGCAGCACCAGGCTCAGGGCGAGCGCGCGGATGGCGCCGTCGTCCAGCGAGATGGCGGTTCGAAAGCACTGGGCGGCCTCGAAGTCCATCGCCAGGTCCATGAAGCACAGGCCCAGGCGGTAGTGGACGATGGCCGAGTCGACCTTGATCGCCAGCGCCAGGAAATAGGCGTCGACCGCCTCGCGCGGGCGGCGCACCTGGAACAGGGAATTGCCGAGCGCGTTGTAATAGTCGTGGTCGCGCGGCGCGTCGGGCGCCAGTGCCTGCAGCACTTCCAGCGCCTCGGCCGGCCGGGCCATCTGCAGCGCCAGCTCCGCCGCCATCCGGCAGGCGACGGCGCTGCCATGGTCGAGCTCGCAGGCGCACCGGGCCGCCGCCAGCGCGGGCACCGGCTGGCCCTGGGCCATGCGCGAACGCGCCAGGTTCATCCACATCAGGGCGTCCTGGGGCGCCAGCGCGGTGGCACGCTCGAACTCCTGCACGGCGGCATCCCAGTGCCCGGCGCGGTGCGCGAGCAGCCCGGCCTGGCGGTGGCCTTCGGCGCGACGGGCGCCGGAAGAGGCGGTCTGTGTGGAGTTCTTCATGATCGGGCCAGTCTAGGTTCAAGCCTGCGCGCACGCGCTCCGATAACAGGCCCAGTCACGGTGCAGTTCGCGGGAACGCCCGGGGCGGCCTTCCTGCCGGGCAGGGAGCGCCTGCCACCAGGCCGACTTCGGCGGTCGTGAAAAGAACCGATCAAAAAGTCCTCAAGTTCTTGGATCGGCGTTCCGAAAACCAGCTCACGGCCCCGACCGTTTTTCGATTTTGGGGCGAACAACCCGGCAATCCCGCCGGATTTTGTCTCCCCAGGAGTGACCAACATGACTCTCTCGATCAACACCAACATCGCGTCGATCGACGCCCAGCGCAACCTGCAGGCGTCCCAGACGTCCCTCGCGACGTCGATGCAGCGCCTGTCCTCGGGCCTGCGCATCAACACCGCCAAGGACGACGCCGCCGGCCTGTCGATCGCCGAACGCATGAACGCGCAGGTGCGCGGCATGAACGTGGCCATCCGCAACAGCAACGACG
>JAEKKH010000369.1 GCA_019510465.1 Burkholderiales bacterium | reverse complement strand
TGCGCGAGTTGGCGACCTGCCGCGGCACACAGCAGGCCCAGCGTGAAGACCGCGCCGCGGTGCGTGTTGATGCCACCGGTCGCCGCCAGCATGCGGGCTTCGGCGGCGATGCCGAGCTGCTGCAGCGCAGGGAAGTCGGAGTCCGCCGCGCCGGCCGCGGCGATGGCCGGAAAATAGCGGCGCAGCGTGAACAGGCTGCGCAACAGCGTGCCGGCGTCCATGTCCGCGTGGCTGCCGCTGTCGACGAAGGACACGAGGCCGGGCTTGGGATCGAGTGCTAGTTCGTCGTAGAGCGACACGATGGCCGCCCGGCCAAGGGCTTGTGTGTCGACCCGCGTCGCGGCGCAGGGCAGTGCGCTCACAGCGCCTCCAGCGCGACGCCGCCGAGCCGCTTCACCAGCACCTCGCGCACCCGGCCTTCGCGCAGCTGCAGCCACTCGCGCCAGGCAATGGCCCCGCCGTCGGGAAACAGCAGCTCGCCGTCGATGCGCGGCCCGCCGCTGCCAGTGCCGAGTTGCAACAGCGTCGCGACGCGATCGGCCAGCAAGTCGTTGTCCACGCTGATGTGCAGATCTATGTCAGAGGCCGCGTGCAGGTAGCGCAGCCCGGTGAGCTTTTGCCAGCCATGGCTGCCATGCACACGTGGGCTCACCCCCAGCAGCGACAGCTCCGCGCATAGCGTGCGCCACGGCAGTCGCGCCGCAGTGGACAGGAGTGGCGCGATGTCGGCTGCGGCGGGAAAGGCGCCGCTGTACAGCAGGTGCTGGTGCGCGACACGCAGCGCGAGCTTGCGCCGCTCCCAGCGTGTGGGCATCGCGAGCCCGACGGCGATCAGTGCGTCATCGGGCGATTGGCGCGTGACGACCAGCGGCAGATGTTCGCGTGCCCAGTGCGCGAGGCATTGGCGGGACGCAGGGTCCGGCGCCTGAGGCAGCAGTTCTCGCCAGCCGGCGTCGGCCAGCCAGACGAGGCGGTGGCGCTCGAGTTCCATCGTGCGGCGGCGACTGTCGGACGCCTTCTTCAGGCGACCAGGACGCGGGCGGTCACGTCGGCGGCCAGTCGCCGCCCACCGCGAGCGGCGCCGTCGGCGGCGCGCTCGTCGGTCGTCGACGCATGGGCCAGCGCGTCGCGCAGCGCGGCCTGTAGGTCGCCCTGCCACAACGCCTTCACGCCGCCCATCGCGACGTAGTTTTCCACGCCCGGTGCGAACACCGGGTTGCTGCGCGACAGCTCGGCCAAGCGCTCCTCGGCAATCTTGGTGACGCGTGCCATCGCGGGCAGACGCATGACGCGGATCTCGGCCTCTGGCAGCGCGTAGCAAGCGTCGGCGATGAGGCCGGAGGTGATGAAGCCGCCGGACAGCGCCTGGTCGTAGATCAGGCCGATGACGCGGTGGCCGCGGCGGCGGGCGAGGTCGATGCAGCAGCCCAGGTGTGCCATCGCGCGGTGGATGCCGAGCAGTTCGTCACGGCGGCGCAGTTGCTGGCCCTGGGTGTCGATGAGCAGCAGGATGGGTTGGCCGGGATGTTCCTTGAGTGTGCCTAGGACGGCGCTGGCTTGGGCGAGGGCGAGGGCGACGCCAATGGGGGCGTGGTTGGTGGTGCCGATGACGGTCAGTTGTTTGCCGTCGAAGGTGGCATGGCCGTGGAGGAAGTTGTCGTCGACGTGGATGGTGTGGTCATTGCCGAAGAGCGTTTGCGTCAGGGTCTGCCAGTTCATGTGTCCCTCGCTGCGGTTGCTTGGTGGCCAGTGAGGTGCCGGGATTTCGCCCCGGCGGGCGACCTTCTTTTTGAGCGACCAAAAAGAAGGCAAAAAGTCGCCCCCGACCGCGCCGCCCTTCGCTGTGCTGCGGGTTCCCTGCGGTGCTCAGACCTCAAGCCCCCGTGCGGAACTCCCTTCGCTCCGCTCCGGTCAGACAGCCGCTCGGAGGCAGTGCTTGAAGTTCGCTGCGCGAAAGGGCTTGAGGTCTTCCGCTCCTCGGCGGCGCAAAAAGGGGGGTGATTAAACAGCCGGCGCCAGCCGGCTTGTGGGCTTGGCTGTCGGCCATTGGGCAGTTTGGAAACACCCCCTTCAAAACCGCCGAGAAGCGCAGAAGGCCAAGGCGCGAGCGAAGCTCGTTTCAAGAACTGACTCGCGACGCTTGTTTGAACGGAGCGTAGCGAAGTGAGTTCGGCGCGGCCTTGGCCTTCGAGCATCGCAGGGCACCCGAAGGGCGGTTTTGCAGGGGCGCTTTCTTTGCTTACTTTCTTGTGTGCACAAGAAAGTGAG
>JAEKKH010000368.1 GCA_019510465.1 Burkholderiales bacterium | reverse complement strand
AGGAGATCAAGGCCAAGCTCGGCATCAAGCGCGTGCGCGGCGACACCTTCGGCTACCTGCAGCGCAGCTTCCTGGGTTGCGTGAGCGACGTGGACCAGCGCGAAGCCCGCGAGGTCGGCGAGAAGGCCGTGCAATACGCCTTCCACGGCGATCGCGACGGATCGGTGGCCATCAAGCGCACCGGCACCTACGCGGTCGACTACGAACTGCTGCCGCTCACCGCCGTGGCCGGCAAGACGCGCACGATGGAGGACGAGTTCATCACAGCCAGCGGCACCGACGTGACCGACGCCTTCCGCCTCTACCTGCGCCCGCTGCTGGGCTCGGGCATGCCGGATGCGTTCAGGTTGCGGCCGAATCCGGTGCCCAAGGTGTTGAACAAGGGTTGATCAGGGCGCGTCGGGCTTCCGCCATGTCTGCAACTGGTGCAAGCCCCACGCGTCCGCCTTGGTCTGCAGCCAGCCGGTCGCCAGGATGCTCAGCATCCAGACAAGGAATAGCCGCAGCGCGCTCACTTGACCATTTGTTAGCACCGCCCAGGCAATCGCCACAGACAGTGGCAGCAGGGCGACGCTATAGGTCCAGCGGTCGGCCAGAGCAAGGTTGTTGAGCATTGGCCGCACCAGCCAACGCAGCGGGGCCGACTCGGGCAACGCCAGGCGCCCCTCGTACAGCGCTGCCGCCGTCAGTATCCAGGTAGCGCCGATCAGCAGGCAACTCAATGGTGGAAGCCATTCGCCCAGCGCTGCCATGCTGAGGAAACCGACCAGAGGCGCCAAGCCGGCCACGACCCAGCTGCGTAGCGCGTCGAGCGGCCAGGCCAGCGCCAGGCCGGCCAGAGTGAAGGCTAGAGCGGTGCAGTCGATGGCCCATGGGGGGAGCAAGGACAGGATGCCTGCGGTGGGGGGCACGTCCGGTGCTGCGGCCAGGTACGACAAGAAGGCGGCGAACAACAGCCATGCCAGACCAAGCAGGGGCTGACGGCAAAGGCGGGGAGACCGGACCACGGGCGGGGCCAGCCTTAGCAGCGTCGCCAGGCTGCCGATGAAGATGCCGACATACATGGCAACACCAGTGCAAAGGAGCCAGACCAATCCGCGCCCGATGCCGATGAAGGCATCGTCCAGCACAAGCATCGCGGTAGCCATGCAAGCAAGGGTCATGACCGTCGCGCGAAGCCACTTTCCGCGCAGCGCGGCCTCCTTCAATTCGTGTTGCGCATTCAGGTCAAGGCCGAGCCGGTGCAGGCATTGCTCGCCCAGCAGCTTCTGAGTGCGGCTGAGCGTGGGCTCCATCAGGAAGCTCAGCAAGTGCAACCGCCACCGGCGACCGCCGGCCTTTCGCATTGCGTCGAGGCCCACCAACGGGCCGGCCAGCGCCAGCACGCCGGGGTCGGTCACGAGGCGCACGCGTGTATCGAGCGCCTGATGGAGAGCGTAGGCGAGTTCCCTGCCGAGCAACCGCTCGCTCCTGAAGTCATTCAGCCAGCTGAAGTGGCTGTCCAGCGCCGTTAGAAACACGTCCGGCAGGTCGGACACGTTCATCAACACCCATCGCGCGAACGTGGCCGAGAGCTCGGCCTCACGGCCGAACGGCAGTTCGTTCAATTCCCGACGCACTTCCCCCCAAGCGGACATCAACGCCAGTTCCCCGCCGTCCTGCCATCGGAGCTCCAACTCGTCGATGAGATGGCGGGCCTGAACGACGTGTTCGGACGCAGGCTCTGAAGGTTCGTCGTGCGTCAGTGGTGCCGCTTCGGCTTCAGGCGTCGCCAACAGGGAGGCAGGCGTATGCAGCTCTCCATTGGCTTCAGCGGCCGATTGCTGCTCTCTCTTGAGCGACTGCTGCGCTCGCTCGTAGGCGCCGCGCAGCGCCTGGTAGGCCTCGGCGTCGTCATCCGGCCGCGTCACCCGCAGCTTCAGCGCATAGGCCTTCTTGATCGCCGCCAGCTCGGTTGTCGGTTCAATGCCCAGCAGGGCCCAGTCCTGTTTCCACATGGCGGTCAGAAGCGGAACGACGTGTCGATGCTGTCCAGGGCTTCCTTGAACTGCTGGCGCGCGCCGCGGATGGCGCGTGGGTCCTGGGTCTGCAGCGCGGCCTCGAAGCCGGCCAGCCAGTCCTGCAGCATCACCCGGTCGTTGCCCAGGCGGTCCTCGAACAGGCGCTTGGCGCGTTCGATCTGGTAGCGGTTGTCCTGCTCGTCGCGCGGGTGGCGCTTGAGCGCCTGCAGCCGCTCGCGCGTCGCGGCGATCTCGGTGGCGGACAGGCG
>JAEKKH010000095.1 GCA_019510465.1 Burkholderiales bacterium | reverse complement strand
GGGGCTTCGTAGCCCGGCACCAGGCGCTTGTAGCTGTTGGTGGTCGGGTTGGTGATCGCGTTCAGCGCGCGGGCGTGCTTGATGATGCCGCCGATGTAGAACAGCGCGAATTCCGACAGCCCGGCGTAGCCGTCGCCGGCGAACAGGTTCTTGCCGTCCTTCCACACCGACTGGTGCACGTGCATGCCCGAGCCGTTGTCGCCGACGATGGGCTTCGGCATGAACGTGGCCGTCTTGCCGTAGGCGAAGGCGACGTTGTGGATGATGTACTTCTGCAGTTGGACCCAGTCCGCGCGCTGGAGCAGCGTCGAGAACTTGGTGCCGATCTCCATCTGGCCGGCGTTGGCCACTTCATGGTGATGCACTTCCACGGGGATGCCCATCTGCTCGAGGATCAGCGACATCTCCGAGCGCATGTCCTGGCCGGCGTCGACCGGGGGCACCGGGAAGTAGCCGCCCTTGACGGCGGGACGGTAGCCCTTGTTGCCGTGCTCGTAGTTCTTGCCCGTGTTCCAGGCGGCTTCCTCGGCCTCGATCTCGACCGAGCAGCCCTTCATGCTCACGTCCCAGCGGATCGAGTCGAAGATGAAGAACTCGGGCTCCGGACCGAAGTAGGCGGTGTCGCCCAGGCCCGACGAGCGCATGTAGGCCTCGGCGCGCTTGGCCAGCGAGCGCGGGTCGCGCTCGTAGGGCTTGCCGTCGCTGGGCTCGACCACGTCGCAGGTCAGGATCAGGGTGGGCTCTTCGAAGAACGGATCGATGTTGGCCGTGTTCGGGTCGGGCATGAGCTGCATGTCCGAGGCCTCGATGCCCTTCCAGCCGGCGATCGACGAGCCGTCGAAGGCGTGGCCGGAGACGAACTTGTCTTCGTCGAAGTGCGAGATCGGCACGGACACGTGCTGTTCCTTGCCACGGGTATCGGTGAAACGGAAGTCAACGAACTTGACTTCGTTTTCCTGCACCAACTTCATCACGTCGGCGACGGTCTTGGACATCAACGGGCTCCTAATTTGTTTGGCAAGTTACCGGGCCGGCGCACCAGGGGTCGGCCTGTCAGAACGGTTTGCGAGGGGGTTTAAAGCAGGTTCCATGCCGCGGACGGCGTCATGAAATCCCGGGGGAATCGGCAGCTCGACGGCGCGGATCGCGCACCGCCATTGTGCATGCCTTCGTATGCACCCGTTTGGGGCGTTTTGCGCACCATTCAGGACGGATCGATCTCGGTCGCACCGGTGGCCGCCGCGCCCTCGCGCAGCGCGGCCATCGCCAGGTCGACCTGCTCGGCGTCGTCGCCCTTGACGCCGATCTCGATGTGGGGCCCCAGCGCCGGATGGTCGACGCTGGGCAGGCTGAACGAACGCACGCCGGGGAACGCCGCCTCGATGCGCTCGAAGACGGGGATCAGCGCCGACTCGTTGGCGCCCCGCACGCGCATGGCGCGCAGCGCCCGCTCGCGCGCGAGGCCGGCGTAGAGCGTGTCCAGCAGCCAGTCCAGCATCGGGTGCGCCATCACCGGGAAGCCGGGCATGAAGTGCAGGCGACCGACGCTGAAGCCGGGGATGCGGTTGTACGGGTTCGGGATGATCTGCGCGCCGGCCGGGAACACGCCCATGTTCAGGCGGCGCTGGTGGTCGGGGCCGGTCGTGTCGTAGGCGATGCCCTTGTCTGCGGCCATTTCGCGCCCGCGCCGGGTGATCAGCTCGGCCGCCTCCGGATGCAGCGCGAGCGGCACGCCCAGCGCCTGCGCGGCGCACTGGCGCGTGTGGTCGTCGGGCGTCGCGCCGATGCCGCCGAACGAGAAGACGACGTCGCCCGAGGCCGCCGCCGCGCGGATCTCGGCGACGATGCGCGCCGGCTCGTCGCCGAAGTAGCGCGCCCAGGAGAGCGCGAGTCCGCGCGATTCCAGCGCCGCGATGACGCGCGCCAGGTGCTTGTCCTCGCGGCGGCCGGACAGGATCTCGTCGCCGATGATCAGCGCGCCGAAGTTCATGCCGCGTCTCCCGCTTCGCGTTCGGGTCCGGCGTCGAAGCCGAAGCGCTGCTGCGGCGGCACCTCCTCGACAAGTTCCAGGTCGGACGAGGTCGAGGCCGCGCGCCGCGTCGCGAGCATCGCCGATTCGGCCGCGCGCAGCTCGCCCAGCACCGACAGGCAGTAGTGCGTGAACCACAGTGCGGAGAACGTGAAGATCAGCGTGTACAGCCAGATCACGCCGACCATGACGAACGGCGCCGCGATGACCGCCCACATGCCCAGCGTCCAGATCATCGACGGCACGCCGCACAGGAAGCCACAGACGATGCCCATGACCAGCAACGGCCAGCGGTGGGCGCGCAGGATGGCCTCGCGCTCCGCGCGCGACGCGTGTTCGGCCAGGGCATCGAAGCCCATGATGTGGGCGGTGAGCCAGCCCCAGATCAGCGGCGGCAGCACGAGCGCGAGGCCGGGCACCAGCCAGAACGGCAGCGTGACCACCACCGCCAGCAGCGCGGCGATCGTCCAGCCGAAGGAGGCCGCCACGCTCAGCCACCAGGAGGCGCCATGGCGGTGCTCGAGCGTCGCGAAGCGCCGGCGCGACACGAGGCCGACGATGGCGGGCGTGATCCACAGCCCCACCAGGACCAGCGTGAAGGCCACCACGACGGGGATGGTGAGCGCGATCACGATCAGCTGCGTGATGCCCGTGCGAAAGCCCGCGCCCAGCATCGACGAGATCCACTCCAGCAGCGAGTTGACGAGCGACCAGTGCTCCAGCACGCCGCGCACCGCGCGGTTGGCGTCTTCCCAGAAGTAGTAGCCCAGCCCGAGTGTCGCCACGCCGGCCACCAGCAGGGGCAGCAGCGACAGCATGATCACCCGCGGGTGCAGGCAGTAGGCGACCGCGCGCCAGAAGGAGCCGAACAGCAGTTTCATCGGGCGTGAGGATACGTGAGGGGCGAGGCGGGTCGCATGACGTTCAGGCCGGATCCGGTCCCTAGTCGTCGTCGCCGCTGAGCAGGCTGCCGAGGCCGCCCAGGATGCCGCCCGCGGCCAGGCCGCCCAGCACGCCGCCGCCGCTGGCGCCCGCGCGGTCGCTGCCGCCGCCCCCGTTCTGCGGTGCCGACGCGAACACGCGGCTGGCCAGGCGCGAGAACGGCAGGCTCTGGATCCACACCGTGCCCGGGCCCGTGACCTTGGCGAAGAACAGGCCCTCGCCGCCGAACATCGCCGTCTTGATGCCGCCGACGTACTGGATCTCGAAGTTGACCGTCTGGGTGAACGCGACCAGGCAGCCGTGGTCGATCAGCAGCGTCTCGCCGGGCTGGAGCTCGCGCCGTTCGACGGTGCCGCCGGCGTGCACGAAGGCCATGCCGTCGCCGTCGAGCCGCTGCATGACGAAGCCGTCGCCGCCGAAGAAGCCCACCCCCAGGCGCTGCTGGAACGCGATGCCCAGCGACACGCCGCGGGCCGCGCACAGGAACGACTGCTTCTGGCAGATCAGCGTGCCGCCCACCGAGCGCAGGTCGATCGGCAGGATCTTGCCGGGCACGGGCGTGGCGAACGCGATGCGGCGCTTCTGGCCCGACTGGTTCATGAACACGGTCGTGAAGACGTTGGCGCCGCTGATCAGGCGCTTGCCGGCGCCCACCAGCGCGCCCCACAGGCCGGAATTCTGCTGCGAGCCGTCGCCGAAGACGGTGTCCAGGACGATGCCGTTCTCCATGAACATCATCGAGCCGGCCTCGCCGACCGCGGCCTCGCCGGGGTCGAGCTCGACCTCCACGAACTGCATCTCCGCGCCCTTGATCTCGTAGTCGACCACGTCCATCGCCATCTTCGTTGCTCCGTTGACCGGCCTTTGCCGGCCCCGCATTCTCCTTCAAGCCGGGACGGCGTCCGGCGCCCGGCCACGCCCCCGGGATTCCACTGCCCCCTAGCACCGGCGCATTGGATAAAGCCATGACGCGGACGCATGACGCCGCGCGCTATCCTGGGTCACCGCCAACTCCGAGCGACCCGGCCACAAGCCCGACGGTCGCGCTCCCTGCAGACATGACCACTCCTGTCCAGACCCCGGCCGCACGCCCGGCCCGACCCGCCGTGCTCGACCTCATCGGCAACACGCCCATGGTCGAGCTCACCCAGTTCGACACCGGCTGCTGCCAGCTGTTCCTGAAGCTGGAATCGCAGAACCCGGGCGGCTCGATCAAGGACCGCATCGGCCTGGCGATGATCGAGACCGCCGAGCGCGAAGGCCGGCTCAAGCCGGGCGGCACGGTCATCGAGGCCACGGCCGGCAACACCGGCCTCGGGCTGGCGCTCGTCGCGCGCGCCAAGGGCTATCGCGTGCTGCTGGTGGTGCCCGACAAGATGTCGTCGGAGAAGGTGCTGCACCTGAAGGCGCTCGGCGCCGAGGTGCACATCACGCGTTCGGACGTCGCCAAGGGCCACCCCGAGTACTACCAGGACATGGCCGCGCGCCTCGCGCGCGAAGCCGGCGGCGACGCGTTCTACATCGACCAGTTCAACAACCCCGCCAACCCGCTGGCGCACGAGATGACCACCGCGCCGGAGATCTGGCAGCAGATGGGCCACCGCGTCGACGCCATCGTGTGCGGCGTCGGCTCCGGAGGCACGATCACCGGCCTGAAGCGCTACTTCCAGCGCGTCTCGCCCGAGACGGAATTCGTGCTGGCCGACCCGAAGGGTTCGGTGCTGTGCGACTACATCGCCACCGGCAGGTACGGCGCGGCCGGCTCGTGGGCCGTCGAGGGCATCGGCGAGGACTTCATCCCCGCGATCGCCGACCTGAAGAACGTGCGCACCGGCTACTCGATCGACGACGAGGAGAGCTTCGCGACCGCGCGCGAGCTGCTCAAGCGCGAGGGCCTGCTCGCGGGCTCGTCCACCGGCACGCTGCTGGCCGCCGCGCTGCGGCACTGCCGCGCGCAGACCACGCCCAAGCGCGTCGTCAGCTTCGTGTGCGACACCGGCACGCGCTACCTGTCGAAGGTCTACAACGACAGCTGGATGTTCGACCAGGGCCTGCTGCACCGCTCCACGGTCGGCGACCTGCGCGACCTGATCTCGCGCCGCGTCGTCGACGAAGCCGTCATCAGCGTCACGCCCGACGACACGCTGCTGACCGCGTTCCAGCGCATGCGCGCGGCCGACATCTCGCAGCTGCCGGTGCTGCAGGACGGCAAGCTGGCCGGGCTGCTCGACGAGTCCGACCTGCTGATGCATGTCAGCGCCGACTCCGAGCGTTTCCGCCAGCCCGTGCGCCAGGCGATGAACCGCCAGCTGCGCACGCTGCGCCCCGACGCCGGCCTGCAGTCGCTGATCACGACCCTGCAGGAGGGTTGGGTCGCGGTGGTCGCCGATGCCGAGGGCTTTTATGGTCTCATCACGCGGTTCGACCTCTTGAACTACCTCCGCAAGACGCTCGTGTCATGACGACCCGCTCGCTCCCGGAGCGGCCGAGCGCTGGAAATGATGGCCTGGGCTCGCTCCGCTCACCGCCCCCGAGGGGCTCAGCCGGCTCGCTCCGGAGCGGCCGAGCGCTCGCCGGCGGTCCACGTCGCCTCGCATGAACATTTCGAATGACAGCGCGCAGCGAACCGAGCGCTCAGCCGTCCACCTCATCTCGCACCGCACCTGGAACAACTCATGAGCAAGACTGACAAGCCCCACGGCTTCGAGACCCGCGTCATCCACGCCGGCCAGTTCCCCGACCCGTCGACCGGCGCGATCATGCCGCCGATCTTCCAGACGTCCACCTACGTGCAGTCCAGCCCCGGCGTGCACAAGGGCTACGAGTACTCGCGCAGCCAGAATCCGACGCGCGAGGCGCTCGAGCGCTGCGTGGCCGACCTCGAGGGCGGCCGGCGCGGCTACGCGTTCGCCTCCGGCCTGGCGGCCATGTCGACGGTGCTGGAGCTGCTGGACGCGGGCGCCCATGTCATCGCCAGCGACGACCTGTACGGCGGCTCGTTCCGCCTGTTCGAGCGCGTGCGCAAGCGCAGCATGGGCCTGCAGGTGAGCTTCATCGACATGTCCGACCCGCAGGCCGTGCGCGCCGCGATCAGGCCCAACACGAAGATGGTGTGGGTCGAGACGCCGTCGAACCCGCTGCTCAAGCTGATCGACCTGGAGGCCGTGGCGACGATCGCGCGCGAGGCGAACCTCATCGCCGTGGCCGACAACACCTTCGCGAGCCCCTGGGGCCAGAACCCGCTGGCGTTCGGCTTCGACATCGTCGTTCACTCCACCACCAAGTACCTCAACGGCCATTCGGACGTGGTCGGTGGCGTGGCGGTGGTGGGCCGCGAGGGCCGGCAGGACGACTGGGCCGAGCGGCTCGCGTTCCTGCACAACGCGGTGGGCGCGATCGCCGGTCCGTTCGACTCGTTCCTGGCGCTGCGCGGCGTGAAGACGCTGGCGCTGCGCATGGAGCGCCACAACCAGAGCGCGCTCGCGATGGCGCAGTGGCTGGAGTCGCACCCGAAGGTGGCCCGCGTGTTCCACCCGGGGCTCGAGAGCCACCCGCAGCACGCGCTCGCGAAGCGCCAGATGCGTGGCGGCGGCGGCATGATCTCGCTGGACCTGAAGACCGACCTCGCCGGCGCCCGGCGCTTCCTCGAGCACGTGCACCTGTTCGCGCTCGCCGAGAGCCTGGGCGGCGTCGAGAGCCTGATCGAGCACCCGGCCATCATGACGCACGCGTCGATCCCGGCCGACCAGCGCGCCAGGCTGGGCATCGGCGACACGCTGATCCGGCTGTCGGTCGGCATCGAGGCGCTGGACGACCTGAAGGCCGACCTGGAGAACGGATTCGCGGAAATTTGAGCCCCACGCTCGCTGTCCCCCGGGAGGGGAGGCTTCGCGCGCGCTCGCTGCCCCCGAGGGGCCGGCCGCGAACGGCCCGGCAGAGCCGGATCCGTCGCTCCCTCGAACCCTCCTTGATGCATGCGAGCGGCAGCGCCGGGGGTCTGGCTCCGCCGCACGGCGCAGCCGGAACGTCGACGGCGGAGATGGGCGGTCGACCACCTCGGCGGCCGCCGCCGTGTTCTCCGATCCGGCCGCCCCTGTCCGCCGATCTCTCTTCCAAACGCGCCCACGCGCGCGTTTTGTTCGTCGATGCCTGCCGCATACTCGTGGGATGACCAAGCCCCTCCTCACCCGCTCGATCCTGTCCGTCGCGCTCAGCGGCGCCCTGGCCCTGCTGGCCGTCCCGGCGCATGCCGCGCCCGAGCCCGCCGCCACGCACCGCTTCGAGCAGGTCGTGCACGACTTCTACGAGCGCTACCTCGCCACGCATCCCGAGGAAGCCACGCAGCTGGGCGACCACCGGTTCGACCGCCGCAGCGGCGACGCGTCCGCCGCCGGCATCGCGGCCGATCGCAGGCTGTACCGCAAGACGCTGGACATCCTGCAGGCCATCCCGGCGTCCAGCCTGCCGCCCGACCACGCCGTCGACCGCGAGATCCTCGTCAACGACCTGCGCGCGCGCCTGTTCGACATCGAGGTGATGAAGACGTACACGTGGCAGGTCACCGACTACTCGGGCACCGAAGGCGTCTACGTGCTGCTGGCGCGCGACTTCGCGCCGATCCGGCAACGCCTGGCCGCCGCCAAGCTGCGGCTGGAGGCGATCCCCCGGCTGGTCGCCGCCGCGAAGCAGAACCTGCAGCGCCCGCCGCGCGTGTTCACCGAGACGGCGATCGCGCAGAACAAGGGCGCCATCTCGTTCGTGCAGGAAGATCTCGACGACTTCATCAAGCAGGCGCCCGAGATGAAAGCCGTCCTCGCCCCCGCCCGCGCCCGTGCCGCGGCGGCGCTGAAGGACTACGGCGTGTGGCTCGAGAAGACCCTGCTGCCGCGCTCCGACGGCGACTTCCGCTTCGGCAGGGCGCACTTCGAGCAGCGCCTGAAGTTCTCGCTCGATTCCGACCTCGGCGCCGACGAGATCCTCGCCCGCGCCGAGGCCGACCTCAAGGCGACGCAGGCGCAGATGGAACAGCTCGCGCTGCCGATGTACCAGCGCTGGTTCCCCGGCAAGCCCACCGACGGCATCGACGGCCACGTGATCGTGCGCGCCGTGCTGGACAAGATCGCCGACACGCACCCGAACAACGACTCCATCGTCGCCGAGGCGCGCGACGACCTCGACAAGGCCACCGCGTTCGTGCGCGAGCACAAGCTCGTCTCGCTGCCCACCAAGCCGATCAAGGTCATCGTGATGCCCGAGTTCCAGCGCGGCCAGGCCACGGCGTTCTGCGACTGGGCCGGCCCGCTCGAGAAGAACGGCGAGACCTTCTATGCGATCTCGCCGACGCCCGCCGACTGGTCGCCGCAGCGCGTCGAATCCCAGTACCGCGAGGACAACAGCGCCGAGCTGCGCGACATCACCGCGCACGAGGCGATGCCCGGCCACTACCTGCAGGGCGCGCACGCGAGCCAGGTGAAGATGCCGACGCTGGTGCGCGCGATGACGGGCTCGGGCACCTTCATCGAGGGCTGGGCCGTCTATGCCGAGCAGATCATGGCCGAGGC
>JAEKKH010000094.1 GCA_019510465.1 Burkholderiales bacterium | reverse complement strand
TGCCCATCGTGCCCAACCGCGGCCTGATCGTCGACCGCAACGGCGTCGTGATGGCCACCAACTACCCGGCCTACACGCTGGAGATCACCCCCTCGAAGGTCGCCGACCTGGAGTCGACGATCAACGAGATCGCCAAGGTGATCGAGGTGCTGCCGCGCGACCGCAAGCGCTTCGCGCGGCTGGCCGCCGAGGGCAAGAGCTTCGAGTCGGTGCCGATCCGCACCAAGCTGACCGACGAGGAGGTCGCGCGCTTCGTGGCGCAGCGCTTCCGTTTCCCCGGCGTCGAGATCAAGGCGCGCCTGTTCCGCAACTACCCGTACGGCGAGCTCGCGAGCCACCTGGTCGGCTACATCGGCCGCATCAACCAGGAAGAGAAGCAGCAGATCGTCGACGAGTGGTCGGACGAGGACCAGGCCAACTACCGCGGCACCGAATACATCGGCAAGCTGGGCCTGGAGCAGAGCTACGAGTCGGAACTGCATGGCACCACCGGCTTCGAGCAGATCGAGACGTCCGCCGGCGGCCGCGCGGTGCGCCAGCTCGCGAGCAGGCCGGCCACGCCGGGCAACACGCTGCAGCTGTCGATCGACATCAAGCTGCAGGCCCTGGTCGAGGCCCTGTACGGCGACCGCCGCGGCGCGCTGGTGGCGATCGACCCGCGCAACGGCGAGATTCTGGCCTTCGTCTCCAAGCCCACGTTCGACCCCAATCTGTTCGTCGACGGCATCGACCCGGACAACTGGAAGGAGCTCAACGAGTCGATCGACAAGCCGCTGCTCAACCGCGCGATCCGCGGCACGTACGCGCCGGGTTCCACCTACAAGCCGTACATGGCGATGGCCGCGCTGACGCTGGGCAAGCGCACCCCGGAATGGGGCATGCACGACCCGGCGATCTACGTCTTCGGCAACCACACGTTCCACGACGACGTGCCGCAGGGCCACGGCTTCGTCGACATGTACCAGTCGATCGTCAAGTCGTGCGACATCTACTACTTCATGCTCGCCAACGACCTGGGCGTGGACACCATCGCCGGCTTCATGCAGCCGTTCGGCTTCGGCCAGCCCACCGGCATCGACCTCGAGGGCGAACTGCGCGGCGTGCTGCCGTCCACCGAGTGGAAGCGCAAGGCCTACCGCAAGGCCGAGCAGCAGCGCTGGTATGCCGGCGAGACCATCTCGCTGGGCATCGGCCAGGGCTACAACAACTACACGATCGTGCAGCTGGCCAAGGCGATCAGCATCCTGTCGACCGGCGGCCAGCGCCACGCGCCGCACCTGGTGCGCGACATCGTCGACCCCGTCACCGGCGAGCGCCACCCGGTGGTGCCCGAGCCGATGACGCCGCTGCCGCTCAAGCCGGAGTACGTCGAGGTGATCCGCCATGCGATGGTGGGCGTCAACAAGGAAGGCACCGGCGCGCCGGCCTTCGCCAGCGCCGGCTACGACGTGGGCGGCAAGACCGGCACGGCGCAGGTCGTGGGCCTGAAGGCCGGCGAGAAGTACAACGCCGCCAAGGTGGCGGAGCACCTGCGCGACCACGCGCTGTTCATCTCCTTCGCGCCTGCCGACCACCCCACCATCGCGCTGGCCATGGTGGTGGAGAACGCCGGCTTCGGCGGCCAGAACGCGGCGCCGATCGCGCGCCGGGTGATGGATTACTGGATCAAGGGCCTGTACCCCACCGACAAGGACATCGCGGGCGTGCAGGCCGCCACGGCCACCGCGCCGCTGGAGCCGCCCGTGCCGATCGCGCTGGCGAAGAATGTGCGCATGGGCACCAACCATCCGCCGGGCGCCGAGGAGGACGCCGCGCACGGCGCCGCCGCCGCCAGCGCCGCGGCTTCGGGCGTGGCCACGCCGACCTCCGCCAGTGCGGCGGCATCGGCCGCGAGCGCCGCCGAGCGTGCCGCCGCCGCACGCGCGGAAGCCGCCAGCGCCGCGCTGGTCAACGCCGGGCCGGGCACGGTGGCGAGCGCCGCCGGCGGGGCGGCCGCGCCGCCGCGCCGCAGCCTCAACACCCGGCGCGCGCCGGCCGCGTCCGCGTCGGCCGCCTCCACGGCCGCGACGGTGGCGCCCGCCACCGCGTCGAGCCGCGCCGCCCGCGCGGCCCAGCGGCGTGCCGCCGCCACCGGCGCCAGCAGGAGTGCCCCATGATCGCCGTCGTCGAACGTCCCACGCTCTGGCAGCGACTGCGACCCGTGCTGCTCGGCTTCGACGCCACGCTGATGGTCGCCGTGCTGCTGATCTGCGCCATCGGCCTGGTGACGATGTACTCGGCCGGCTACGACTACGGCTCGCGCTTCGCCGACCACGCGCGCAACATGGCGCTGGCCTTCCTCGTGCTGTTCGTGGCGGCGCAGATCTCGCCGCAGAACCTGATGCGCATCGCGGTGCCGCTGTACTCGGTGGGCCTCGCGCTGCTGCTGGCCACCGCGGTGATGGGCATCACGAAGAAGGGTGCCACGCGCTGGCTCAACGTGGGCGTGGTCATCCAGCCCAGCGAGATCATGAAGCTCGCGATGCCGCTGATGCTGGCCTGGTGGTTCCAGAAGCGCGAAGGCCAGTTGCGCGCGCTCGACTTCGCCATCGCCGGCCTGATCCTGCTGCTGCCCGTGGGGCTGGTCGTCAAGCAGCCCGACCTCGGCACCGCCATCCTGATCCTGTCGGCCGGCCTGTACGTGATCTTCTTCGCCGGGCTGCCCTGGAAGCTGATCCTGCCGGTGCTGTTGCTGGCCGCCGTGGGCATCGCGGCCGTCGTCTGGAGCGAGGAACGGATCTGCCAGGACTCGGTCGTCTGGCCGCTGCTGCGCGATTACCAGAAGCACCGCATCTGCACCCTGCTGGACCCGACCACCGATCCCCTGGGCAAGGGCTTCCACATCATCCAGGGCATGATCGCGATCGGCTCGGGCGGCGTCACCGGCAAGGGCTTCATGAGCGGCACGCAGACGCACCTCGAGTTCATCCCCGAGCGCACGACCGACTTCATCTTCGCCGCCTACTCCGAGGAGTTCGGCATGCTGGGCGCGCTGCTGCTGCTGTCCGGCTTCACGCTGCTGATCTTCCGCGGGCTGGCGATCGCCGCCGATGCCCCGTCGGTGTTCACGCGGCTGCTGGCCGGCTCGATCACGCTGAGCTTCTTCACCTACGCGTTCGTCAACATGGGCATGGTCAGCGGCATCCTGCCCGTCGTGGGCGTGCCCCTGCCGTTCGTCAGCTACGGCGGCACCGCGATGGTGACGCTGGGCCTCGGGCTCGGCTTCCTGACCTCGATCGCGCGCAACCGCCGCAGCGTCCAGACCTGAACGACGGCGGCGCCTGCCGCCCTTAGCGCGCGGCCGGTGCCGCAGGGCCGGCCACGCGGGCCTCGCCCACCAGCGTCTGCCAGTCGACCACCCGGCCCGGTGCCACCTGCACGAGCCGTTGCCGCGCCGGCACCGCCTGCGCGAGCAGGTCCACGGCCTGCGTCCGCGGTTCGTCGTAGCGCACGCCCGCGGCGTCGAGCAGCGTCGGCACGAGGTCCATGTGCATCAGCGGCAGGCCCTTCTGTGCGGCGAGCCGGGCCCATTGCGCCGCGTGTGCACGGCGCCAGGCGTCGTTGGCCCAGAAGACCGCGGGCACGTGGCTGTCCCAGCGCGTCGGATAGCGGCGCGCATGGCCGACGATGTGGCGGCCGTCGTCCATCAGGGCGTCGCCGTGGTCGGACGAAAAGACGAGGAACACCGGCTCGGGCTGCTGCCGCAGACGTGCGATGACCTGGTTGACGAAGCCGACCGACGCGTCGACCGCGTCGGCGTAGCTGCGCCGCTTGGTCGCCATGCTCTCCTCGCGCCAGTGCTGGCTGCGGGCGCTGCAGTCGACCGGGTATGGCGCCGTGGCCGGATCGAAGCGCTGGCAGTAGGGGTCGTGCGCGTTGTACGCGTGCAGCACGACCGCCTTCAGCGATGCCGGCTCGCGCAAGGTGGCATCGAGCGCGGGGATCAGCCACGCGTCCGAATCGTGCGCGATGGTGGTGAAGGCCACCTGGGCCGCGTCGGGCCAGGCAACGTCGCGGCGCTGGTGGGTCAGGGCGATCCAGCGCGTCGCGAAGCCGCTCTCGTCCAGGGCCCGGAGGAAGCTGCCGTCGCTGGACACCCGCACCGGGTGCCCCGGCAGCTCGCGCGAGATCAGCAGCGGCACCGAGGCGCCGGTCTGGTCGGCGCCGGCGACGACGTCGCACGCGACGAGCGCGTCGGCGTCCACCGGGCGCACGAGCGCCGGGCCGCCGCATTCCTTCAGGTAGTCGTCGCGCACGCTCTCGCCGACGATCATCACGACGGTCTCGTGCGCGGCCGCCCCGGGCGCGCGCGACGCGTGCCACGACGCGGCCGGGTCGCGCGGGTCGAAGGTGGACGCTTCCGGATAGAGCCGATTGGCCAGCCAGTGCGAGTTGGCGGCGACCGACGCCGCCGCCAGCACGGGCTCCGCCGGCCACAGCTTCACCAGGGTCGCCGCCGGCAGCGCGAGGGCGGCGGCCAGCGTGGCCGCCGCTGCGACGGCGCGCGACCGGCGCGACGGCGATCGCGACGCGGCGTGGCGCCATGCGCCCCACGCGAGCGCCGTCACCAGCGTCAGGCTGCCGAGCGCCATGCCGGCGTACGGCGACAGGGCGGCCGCCAGTTCGGCCGGCGCGTAGGTGCGCAGCTGCAGGAAGAGGTCCAGCGGGTCGATGCCACGCAGCAGCGAAGCACCGGCGACCAGGACGCCGATTGCGGCGATGGGCCAGGTGGCCGCGAAGAAGCTGCGCCGCGGCAGCAGGAGCCGCAGCAGCGCCACCAGCCAGAGCGGCGCGACGGCGCGGGCGACGTCGTCCAGCTGCCAAGCCAGCGCGTCGGGCAGCCGCGAGGCGGCCGGCGCGACCAGCAGCGCGATCCAGGCCGCTTCGAGCACGAAGCCGAGCCGGGGCCGGTGGCGCGGGGCTGCCGTTGCCGCGGACGCGCGCTGCCGCGGATGGCCCGGCATCGAGCGCTCGGGCGCACGGTTGCGGCGGGATCGACTCGGCGGCCCGGACGCGCGTGGCGTCCGGGCGGGGGGATTGCTGGAAGTCGGCGATGTGTCGTTCAAGGGGTGTGAGGCGTGCGAGAGTTCGGTCACGGGCGGGCGGCGCTGCCGTTCGTCGCGTCAGCGCGCCGATCGCGTCGCCGACGCCGGGCGCGGGCCGGCCGCGCGCGCTTCGTCGACCAGCGTCTGCCACGGGATCACCGCGTCGAGCATGCGTTGGACGATGCGCGTGCGCGCCGGGACGGGGCGCGCGAGCAGGTCGACCGGCAACGTGCGCGGCTCGTCGTATCGCACGCCGGCGGCATCGAGCAGCGTCGGCACCAGGTCGGCATGCATCAGCGGCGCGTGCGCCTGCGACTGCAGCCGGGCCCATTGCGCGGCATGCGTGTCGCGCCAGGCGGCGTTGGCCCAGAAGATCGCCGGCACGTGCGTGTCCCACTGCGTCGGATGCCGGCGCGAATGGCCCCAGATGACGCGGCCGTCGTCCAGCAGGTTCTCGGCGTGGTCGGGCGAGTAGATCAGGAAGGCCGGCTGCGGCTGGCCGTCCAGCGCGGCGACGACGTCGTTGACGAAGCCCACGCTCGCGTCGACCGCATTCGCATAGTTGTCGCGCAGCGCGGTGAGGTTGGCCGGCGACGGCTCCATGCCGAGGTCCATGCAGGCGGCCGGGTAGGGCGCCCGCGCGGGGTCGTAGCGCACGCAGTACGGGTCGTGCGCGTTGTTCGCGTGCAGCACGACCGCTTTCAGCGGCGCCGGCCGCGCGAGCACCGCGCGCAACGGCGGCAGCAGCAGCGCCGCGTCCGCGCCGAGCTGGCCGGCGAACACCGTGTGCTCGGCGTCGGGCCACGCGATCGGCAGCGCCTGGGCGCTGATCCAGTGGCCCTCGAAGCCGGCCTCCTGCAGGGCATGGACGACGGTGGCGTCGTCGGACGCGCGCACCCGATGGCCGGGCAGCTCGCGCGACACCAGCAGCGGCACCGACATGTCCGTGCCGTCGGCGCCGGCCGTGACGTCGCAGGCGACGAGCGCGCCGGGCGCGACCGGCCGCACGTGCGTCGGGCCGCCGCATTCGCGCAGGAAGTCGTCGCGGATCGTCTCGCCGATGACCAGCACCACGGTCTCGCTCGCGGGCGCGCCCGGCACGCGCGTGGCATTCCAGCGCGCGGCCGGGTTGCGCGGGTTCACGGTGGACGAGTCGGGAAACAGGTACTGTGCCATCACGCGCGAGTTCGACACGGTCGTGGCCAGCACGAGCACGCCGTTGACCGGCCATGCGCGCAGCCAGGTCGTGGGCGGCACGGCGACGGCGGCGCCTGCCGTCAGCGCGAACACGGCGACGCGCGTGCGAAAGTCCGTCGCGCGGCCCGGCACGACGCGCCAGCAGGCCCATGCGAAGACGGCGAGCGCGCCGGTGCCCGCCAGGGCGATCCAGACGTAGGGCCGCACGGCGCCGCCGACGTCGACGGCCGAGAACGTGCGCCACTGCAGCAGCAGCGCGAGCAGGTCGGCGCCGCGCAGGAAGTCGACCGCCATGTAGACCGCGCCGAACAGCATCGCCGGCAGCGTCGCGAGGAAGAAGGCGCGGCGCGGGAACAGCAGGCGGGCGGCCACGACGAGCCAGCACGACACGAGGAACAGCGCGTTCTCGTCGGCATCGAAGGCCCGGCTCGCCGAGCCCGAGGTCGCGCCCGGCAGCACCAGCAGCACGATCCATGCGACCTCGAGCAGCAGCGCGAGCAGTCTGGTGGCGGGCGCGCCCGCCGCGGTGCCGGTCGAAGGCCGCGTCATCGGGCAGGACCTTGCGCGCTCGCGCTGCCAGCGGCGCCCGGCCGGCGGGCGAGGGTCGTGAGCAGGCGCGACGTCCATGGCGCGGCCAGGCGCGCCTTCAGTGGGCCGATCATCGGTTCGAAACTCCCTGTCGTGCCCAGGCTTCCTCGCGTCGACCCGGGGGTCGCGGGAAATTCTCTTCTAGGGCGTCGCGGATGATAAGGGCTGGCGCCGCCCCGGCGGCCTCACATCGGGGCCGCGGCGGGCGGCGCCGGCGGCGGCGCGCAGGAAAATCTCACGGTGAACAGCGCCCCGTGCGCATGGCCGCCGTGCGCCGGCACCGCTGTCGAGCTGGTGATGGCCACGGTCGCGGCGTGCTTGTCGGCGATCTCCTTGACGATCGCCAGCCCCAGGCCGCTGCCGTCGACGTCGGTGCCGAGCGCGCGGTAGAACGGCTGGAACACCTGCTCGCGCTCGGCCTCGGGGATGCCCGGGCCCGTATCCTCGACCTGCAGCAGGATCACCTGGCCGTACGGGTCGGGCATCAGCCGCACGGTGACGGTGCCCCCGGCGGGCGTGTACTGCAGCGCGTTGTCGACGAGGTTGCGGATGAGCTCGCGCACGAGCACCGGCTGGCCCACGACGCGCGGGGCGGCCGGATCGGCGTCCGGGCCCTCGTAGCCGAGGTCGATGCGCTTGTCCATCGCGCGCGGCACGAAGTCGCGCACCACCTCGCGCGCCAGCTTGATCAGGGGCACGTCCTGCTGCCGGCGGGCCTGCTCGGAATCCTCGGCGCGCGCCATCGCCAGCAGCTGGTTGACCAGGTGCGCGGCGCTCTGGCTGGAACGCGCGATCTGCTTGAGCGAGCGCTTGACGGCCTGCGGGTCGCCGCCGGCGTCGATCTCGCGCTGCGCGAGCTCCGCCTGCATCCGCAGGCCGGCCAGCGGCGTCTTCATCTGGTGCGCCGCGTCGGCCAGGAAGTGCTTCTGCGAGCCCATCGTCTGGTCCAGGCGCGCGAGCAGGTCGTTGATCGAGCGCACCAGCGGGGCCACTTCCTCGGGCACGTCGTGCTCGTCGATCGGGCTCAGGTCCTGGCTCTGGCGGCGGCGGATGCGCTGCTGCAGCGTGTTCAGCGGCGCGATGCCGCGCGCCAGCGCGAACCACACCAGCAGCACGGCCAGCGGCAGGATCACGAACTGCGGCAGGATCACCCCCTTGATGATCTCGGTGGCCAGGCGCGACCGCTTGTCCATCGTCTCGGCCACCTGCACCAGGACGCCGCTGTTGGCGCCCGCGGTGGTGCCCACCCACAGGTACGCGACGCGCACCGAGTCGTTGTGCACGGTGTCGTCGCGAAACTGCACCTCGTCGGCCGCGGCACGCTCGTCGGGCGGCGCGTCGAGCTCGGGGTCGCCGCCCGCCAGGTCGCCCTGGGCGTTGCGCACCTGGAACCAGATGCGGTCGACGTCGTCGCTTCGCAGCAGCGCGGCGGTGGGCTCGTCCAGGCGCAGGTCGTGGCGCCCGACGAGGCCGCGGTCGAACGCGGGGTCCGTACGCATCTCGCGGGCCACGCTGTGCGCCAGCTGTCCCAGTTCGCGGTCGTAGGGCCGGCTCGCGATGCCCTGGGCCACCAGCCAGGTCAGCGCCACGCTCATCGGCCACAGCAAAAGCAGCGGCGCGAGCATCCAGTCGAGGATCTCGCCGAAGAGGGAGCGCTGTTCGTGGCGATCGGTCAAGCTGTTGGCCCCCACGCGCCCTCCGGTCGCTGCCCCCCGAAGGGGAGCCGGTTCGGCTCGGATGCGATCCTCGCTCCCCGGTGCTTGGGTGGGCCTGCGGCCGGCTGGCCGCCTCTCGGCGTGGTC
>JAEKKH010000093.1 GCA_019510465.1 Burkholderiales bacterium | reverse complement strand
TGACGCCCGCCGTCCTCAAGGAGGCCGAGGTCGCGATCCGCTCGCACGGCCTGATCAAGGTGCGCGTGTTCTCCGACGACCGCGCCGCCCGCGAGGCGATGCTGCTGGAGATGGCCGACAAGCTCGACGCCGCCCCCATTCAGCATATCGGCAAGCTGCTGGTACTGTGGCGGCCGGTGGCAGAAGCCGCGGCCGCGCCGTCCGGCGACGCCGGCGCCGCGCCGCGCGTCGTCAAGATCCTGAAGTTCTCCAAGCGCGGCAACCACCGGCCGCAGATCAAGAAGGTCACCGTGATGGGGAACCAGCGCGTGACCGCCGGCGGCCAGGTCAAGCGCGCCAAGAAGCGTGTGACCAGCATCAAGAAGAAGGTCTGACGCCTCCGCGCGGCGCGGGACGCGTCGCGCGCCAGGCCAGCGCCAGGGCCAGCAGGCCCTTCACACCGAAGAAGGCGAGGCTGACCGCGTGCCATTGCATGAAGGTCAGCCCCGTCGAGCCACCGGCCCGCGCCTGCGCCATCATCGGCTCCAGGCCGTAGTAGCCGGCCACGGTGCAGAACAGCGCCCCGAGCGCCAGCATCATCTCCGCCGAGAACTGCGACGTGCCCGACTCGTGGTGGCGGTCGAGGGCGGCGCGACGTTCGACCATCAGGATCAGCACGCCGAACACCAGGCTCGCGGGCGCCTCGCGCGCGAAGATGGCGCGCGCCACCGCACCGAAGCTCGCCCGATCGAGCGCGCCCGACGCGGCCGGCGCGGCGATCAGCGCGATCGCCAGCAGCACGCCGCACCACAGGCCGGGCAGCAGGCGGCGCAAGCGCTCACGCATTGAATCAGGACTCGTCATTCGGTGCGCAATGGCCATTGTGGCCAGACAAGGCTCCGACGCTGTCGCTGGCCCCTCGTTGTCGGAAGATCAAGGGAGCGGCGGAACCGGCTTTGCCGGGCCGCTCGCGGAGCGCCCCCTCGGGGGGCAGCGACCAGCGGGAGCGTGGGGGCTAAATATATTTGACGGCGACGATCTCGTAGTTCTTGACGCCGCCGGGCGCCTGCACGGACGCCGTGTCGCCGGCCTCCTTGCCGATCATCGCGCGGGCGATCGGCGAGCCGATCGAGATCATGCCCGCCTTCAGGTCGGCCTCGTCCTCGCCGACGATCTGGTACGTGACCTCGTGCCCGGACTCCTCGTCCTCGAGCACCACCGTCGCGCCGAACACCACGCGGCCGCCGGCGTCGACTCCCGACGGATCGATGATCTGGGCGGCGGCGAGCTTGCCTTCGATCTCGAGGATGCGGCCTTCGATGAAGCCCTGCTTGTCCTTGGCGGCCTCGTACTCGGCGTTCTCGGACAGGTCGCCCTGGGCACGCGCTTCCGCGATGGCCTGGATGACGGCGTGGCGCTCGACCGTTTTCAGGCGATGCAGCTCTTCCTTCAGTTTCTCGGCGCCGCGGCGGGTCAGGGGAATCGTGGCCATATCAGGGTCTCAGCGGGGGAAAAAGCAAACCGCCGCCCCGGCTGCGCTTGCATGGCGCAGACGGGCGGCGGCCCTTGTGGAACGGAAGTTTAGATCAGATCAGGGCAGTTCCGCGTGCAGTTCCTGCAGGGAAACCACGGTGATGTCGTCGTCGTGCTTCAGCGCCTCGGTGGCGGCCTCACAGCCGGCCATCGTGGTGTAGTAGGTCACGCGGTTGGCGATCGCGGCGGTGCGGATGTAGCGCGAGTCGGCAATTGCCGTGCGCGTCTCGTCCACCGTCGTGAACACCAGCTGGACCTCGCCGGCCTTGATCATGTCGGCGATGTGCGGGCGGCCGTCCTTGACCTTGTTGCACAGCTTGACCGGGATGCCGGCCTCGGCGATCGCCGCGGCCGTGCCCTTGGTGGCCGACAGCGTGAACCCGAGGTTGACCAGGTCCGACGCGACCTTGACCGTGCGTGCCTTGTCGGCGTTCTTCACGGTCAGCACGACATTGCCCCTGGTCGGCAGGCGCGAACCCGCGCCCAGCTGGCTCTTGAGCATCGCCTCGGCGAACGTGCGGCCCACGCCCATCACCTCGCCGGTGGAGCGCATCTCGGGGCCCAGCACCGGATCGACGCCCGGGAACTTGTTGAACGGGAAGACGGCTTCCTTGACCGAGAAGTACGGCGGCACGACCTCGACCGGCGGCTTGCCGTGCAGCCCGACCTGGTCGGCCAGCTTCGTGCCGGCCATGCAGCGCGCGGCGACCTTGGCCAGCGCCTGGCCCGTGGCCTTGGAGACGAACGGCACCGTGCGCGAGGCGCGCGGGTTGACCTCGAGCACGTAGACGACGGCCTCGTCGCCCTCGCCCTGGATCGCGAACTGCACGTTCATCAGGCCGACCACCTTCAGGGCCCTGGCCATCAGCGCCGTCTGGCGCCGCAGCTCGTCCTGCATCGCGGGCGTCAGCGAGTACGGCGGCAGCGAGCACGCCGAGTCGCCGGAGTGCACGCCGGCCTGCTCGATGTGCTCCATGATGCCGCCGATCATGACCTCGGTGCCGTCGCTGATGCAGTCGACGTCGACCTCGATCGCGTCGTCGAGGAAGCGATCCAGCAGCACCGGCGACTTCTCGCTGACCTTGACGGCCTCGCGCATGTAGCGCTCGAGATCCTTGTCACCGTGCACGATCTCCATCGCGCGGCCGCCGAGGACGTAGCTCGGGCGCACCACCAGCGGGTAGCCGATCTCCTGCGCCAGCATGAGCGCGGCTTCCTCGGTGCGCGCCGTGCGGTTGGGCGGCTGCTTCAGGCCGAGCTTGTGCAGCAGCTGCTGGAAGCGCTCGCGGTCTTCCGCGATGTCGATGGAATCGGGCGTGGTGCCGATGATGGGCACGCCGTTGGCCTCGAGGTCGAGCGCCAGCTTCAGCGGCGTCTGGCCGCCGTATTGCACGATCACGCCGGCCGGCTTCTCGATGGCCACGATCTCCAGCACGTCCTCGAGCGTCACCGGCTCGAAGTACAGGCGGTCGGAGGTGTCGTAGTCGGTCGAGACCGTCTCCGGGTTGCAGTTGACCATGATGGTCTCGTAGCCGTCCTCGCGCATCGCGAGCGCCGCATGGACGCAGCAATAGTCGAACTCGATGCCCTGGCCGATGCGGTTCGGACCGCCACCCAGCACCATGATCTTCTTCCGATCCGTCGGGTTGGCCTCGTTCTCGCCGTCCTCGGTCTCGTAGCACGAGTACATGTAGGCGGTCTGCGTGGAAAACTCGGCGGCGCAGGTGTCGACGCGCTTGTAGACAGGACGCACGCCCAGCGCGTGGCGCGCCTTGCGCACCTCGTGCTGGTTGCTGGCCATCAGCCTGGCCAGGCGCTTGTCGGAGAAGCCCTTCTGCTTGACGAAGCGCAGCTCGGCGGCCGTCAGCGTCGATACCTGGCGGCCGCGCAGCGACTGCTCGACCTTCACGAGATCCTCGACCTGCGCGAGGAACCACGGGTCGATCTTGGTGGCGTCGAAGACCTCGTCCAGCGACATGCCGATGCGGAACGCGTCGCCGACGAACAGGATGCGCTCGGGGCCGGCGTTGGTGATCTGCTCGACGATCTCCTCGCGGTCGCTCTCGCGGCACTGCGTGCGCTCGGTCAGGCCGTCGATGCCGGTTTCCAGGCCGCGCAGCGCCTTCTGGAAGCTTTCCTGGAACGTGCGGCCCATCGCCATCACCTCGCCGACCGACTTCATCTGCGTGGTCAGGTGCGAATCGGCGGCCGGGAACTTCTCGAACGCGAAGCGCGGGATCTTGGTGACGACGTAGTCGATCGACGGCTCGAACGACGCCGGGGTCGCGCCGCCGGTGATGTCGTTGCGCAGTTCGTCCAGCGTGTAGCCGATGGCCAGCTTGGCCGCGATCTTGGCGATCGGGAAGCCGGTGGCCTTGGACGCCAGCGCCGACGAGCGCGACACGCGCGGGTTCATCTCGATGACCACCATGCGGCCGTCGTCCGGGTTGATGGAGAACTGCACGTTCGAGCCGCCGGTGTCCACGCCGATCTCGCGCAGGATCGCGACCGACGCGTTGCGCATCAGCTGGTATTCCTTGTCGGTCAGCGTCTGCGCCGGCGCGACGGTGATCGAGTCGCCGGTATGGATGCCCATCGGGTCGAGGTTCTCGATCGAGCAGATGATGATGCAGTTGTCCGCGCGGTCGCGGACGACTTCCATCTCGTACTCCTTCCAGCCCTTGAGCGACTCCTCGATCAGCAGCTCGTTGGTGGGAGACAGGTCGATGCCGCGCCGGCAGATCTCCTCGAACTCCTGCGGGTTGTAGGCGATGCCGCCGCCCGAGCCGCCGAGCGTGAACGACGGGCGGATCACCATCGGGAAGCCCGTGCCGCCGATCTCGGCCGCGATCGCCTTCTGGACGGCCCACGCCTCTTCCATCGTGTGCGCGATGCCGGACTTCGCGGAGCCGAGACCGATCTTGGTCATCGCGTCCTTGAACTTCAGGCGGTCCTCCGCCTTCTCGATCGCGTGCTCGTTGGCGCCGATCATCTCGACGCCGTATTTCGCGAGCACGCCGTGCTTGTGCAGGTCGAGCGCGCAGTTGAGCGCGGTCTGCCCGCCCATCGTCGGCAGGATGGCGTCGGGGCGTTCCTTCTCGATGATCTTCTCGACCACCTGCCAGGTGATGGGCTCGATGTAGGTGACGTCGGCCGTGGCCGGGTCCGTCATGATCGTGGCCGGGTTCGAGTTGACGAGGATGACCTTGTAGCCCTCCTCGCGCAGGGCCTTGCAGGCCTGGGCGCCGGAGTAGTCGAACTCGCAGGCCTGGCCGATGATGATCGGGCCCGCCCCGATGATGAGGACGGACTTGAGGTCAGTGCGCTTTGGCATGGGTTCAGTTCTTCTTCGCGTTCGCCGTCATCGAGTCGATGAAGCGGTCGAACAGGTAGGCGATGTCGTGCGGGCCGGGCGAGGCTTCCGGGTGGCCCTGGAAGCAGAACGCGGGCTTGTCGGTGCGGGCCAGGCCCTGCAGCGTGCCGTCGAACAGCGAGACGTGCGTGGCCACGAGGTTGGCCGGCAACGTGGCGGGGTCCACGGCGAAGCCGTGGTTCTGGCTGGTGATCGAGACGCGGCCCGAGGCGGTCTCCTTGACCGGATGGTTCGCGCCATGGTGGCCGAACTTCATCTTGAAGGTCTTCGCGCCGGCGGCCAGCGCCATGATCTGGTGGCCCAGGCAGATGCCGAACGTGGGCATGCCCGACTCGACGATGGTGCGCGTGGCGGCGATCGCGTAGTCGCAGGGCTCCGGGTCGCCCGGGCCGTTGGACAGGAACACGCCGTCCGGGTTCAGCGCCAGCACGTCGGCGGCAGGCGTCTGCGCCGGCACCACCGTGATCCTGCAGCCGCGCTCGGCCAGCATGCGCAGGATGTTGAACTTGACGCCGTAGTCGTAGGCGACGACATGGAATCTCGGCGCGTCCTGCGTGCCGTAGCCGCCGACGAGCTTCCACTCGGTCTGCGTCCACTCGTACGCCTTCGTGCAGCTGACGACCTTGGCCAGGTCCAGGCCCGCCATGTTCTCGCCCGCGCGCGCCTTCGCGACGGCGTCGGCGCGCTCGGCAGCCGTCACGACGTGCCCGGCCGGGAACGCGACGATGCAGCCGTTCTGCGCGCCGTCGGTGCGCAGCAGCCGGGTGAGCTTGCGGGTGTCGATGCCGGCGATGGCGACGGTGCCTTCGCGCGCGAGGTAGGCATCGAGCGTCTCGGCGGCGCGGAAATTGGAGTGTCGCAGCGGCAGATCCTTGATGATCAGGCCGGCGGCATGGACCTTCGACGCCTCGACGTCCTCGCCACTGACGCCGTAGTTGCCCACATGCGGATACGTCAGCGTGACGATCTGCCTGCAGTAGCTGGGGTCGGTGAGGATTTCCTGGTAGCCAGTCAGCGCGGTGTTGAACACCACCTCGCCGACCGTGTGGCCGGCGGCGCCGATCGAGGTGCCGGAGAAGACCGTGCCGTCTGCGAGTGCAAGGATTGCGGGGGGCAGGACAGGCAGCAAAGGGAACTCCGGAAGGGTGCGTGCCCAGTTCTGCGAGACTCCTGCCGCGTGGCTGCCGAGCAGGCTCGGCAGGGCACGGGAGGCGGGAATTCGTGGCTGCGGTAGACGGGACCGGAGAACGTCGCTGTTCAGGCGCTCGAGGGTGTCTGGGCTGATTGCGGGTAAACCTGTAAATTGTAGCCCGCCGGGGCGTGCTTGTCACCCCCTTGTCATCTCGGCCGGACGTCCCGATCTGCGTGCCGTCAATCCCGTGTCCGGGCCGCGGAACTAGAATGGCTCGACCGTCTCCAAAGAGGCGGGATTTCCCAAGACTGGAGTTTTCTCATGGATCGCAACGTGCAACGTCTCGACATGCTGAACGGCGGCGCCGTCTATGGCGTCGACACGCACAAGGTTCTGCGCAACACCTACTGGCTGCTCGCGTTGTCGATGGTGCCCACCGTGCTGGGCGCCTGGCTCGGCGTGGCCACCGGCGCGCTCGCGCACATGGCCAACGGCCCGGCCGTGCTGCTGTTCTTCGTCGGTGCCTTCGGCCTGATGTTCGGCGTGCAGCGCTTCCGCAACTCGTCCATCGGCGTGGCGATGCTGCTGGGCTTCACGTTCTTCATGGGCCTGATGCTGTCGCGCCTGCTGGCCGTGGTGCTGGGCGGCTACAGCAACGGCTCCAGCCTCATCATGACCGCCTTCGGCGGCACGGCGGCGGTGTTCTTCGGCATGGCCACGCTGGCCACGGTCGTCAAGCGCGACCTGTCGGGCCTGGCGCGCTTCCTGATGGTGGGCGTGCTGATCGCCATCGTCGCGAGCCTGATCAACATCTTCTTCCTGCAGTCGTCGGCCCTGATGCTGACCATCTCGACCGCGATGACGGTGGTGTTCTCGCTGTTCGTGATGATCGACGTCAAGCGGGTCATCGACGGCGGTGAGACCAACTACATCATGGCCACGCTCAGCATCTACCTGGACCTGTACAACCTGTTCCAGAACCTGCTGGTCATCCTGACCTCGCTGACGGGCGACCGCCGCTGAACGAGTTTCGGCACTGACGCAGACGGCGCCCGCGGGCGCCGTTTTTCATGCCGCGGTCAGCGCGCGAGCAACGCCGCGACGTTGTCGGCGATGCGCTGCAACAGCACCTCGTCGTACGGCAGCCAGGGCACGGCCGCCAGCGCCGCCTTCTGCGGCGGCTCCAGCTCGACGGCCTGCCCGTTCTCGACCACGCGCCCCGTCGCAAGGTGCACCGTGGCGTCGCCGACGCGCACATGGCGCGCCTCCACCGCCACGCGGCCGGCGGCGATGTGCGGCGCCAGCGCAAGCTCCAGCGCCCGGCGGCGCATCTCGGACATCACGCCGAGCGGGCGGTCTCCCAGCGTGCGCAGGCGACGCCTGCGGGTGACCCCCGGGTGCTCGCGCACGGGGGCGACCACCGGCGACTTGTCGGACACCAGGCGTACGCCCAGGTCGGCGACGGTCAGGACACCGAAGTCATCGAGGTTGTCGATGGCGAAGCCCGCGACGCTGACCAGCAGGTCGACGGCACGACAGGCCTCCGAGTACAGCACGGGAGCCACGGCGCCGAGAGTCTGGCGCTCCCAACGCCCGTCGCGCCACGCGTCGAACCACATTTCGCCCGATCCCGCGTTGCCCGCGATGCCGGGATAGAGCTCCGCCCAGACGCGGAAGAACACGCGCAGGTCGCCGAAGCGCCGCGTCAAGCCCGCTTGACCAGCGCCCAAGGTCCAGCCCTCGCGCCGCGCCAACCCGACCAGCGGCTGCAAGCGCAATTCGTGGCCGTCGAATTCCATCGACTCCGAATCGTCGCGTTCCTCGGCAAGCGGCACGTAGATCTCGCGGAACGCCTGGCGCAACGGCGTGCGCTGGCGCCTGTCGGCCACGACGCGCTGCCAGGCGGCGCGCTCGTCCGCTGGCGACTGCAAGGGGTGCCACAGCGCCAGGCGGGCATCCGGCGGCAACTCTGCGACGCGCCCCTGGATATCGACGAAACGGACACCGCCCGCCTTGACCGCCTCGACACGGAGCACGCGCGCGGGCGCGCCGCTCGAGGTCGCGCGCCACAGTTGACCGAGGGCGAACGGAAGCCCGTTGGGCGTGCCGGCCAATTCGGTTCGCCACTGGGCGAGCGGCCAGTCGGCGCCCGTGCACCATGTCGCCTCCAGGCAGGTGCCGACGAAAGCCTGGCGCTTCTTGTCCGCCTTGGCGTCGCCGACCAGCAGGCGCAACGCCACTTCGGGCCGCGCTGCGAGGCCTCGCTCCGCAGGCTTGAGGTTGCGCGCCAGCTTCTTCTGGACGCCCGCGTGGCGGATCGCGGCCAGCGTGTCGCGCAGCGCCTGCACGCCCTCGGGCGTCGGGTCGGTCTGCACCGCGTAGCCCAGCGCGATGGCCACCGACTGCGAGGGCAGCGTCTTGGCGGCCGTCGGCGCGATCGAGACCCGCGGCAGCACGCGGCCGATCAGCGTGCGGAACCACGGCGCATCATGCTTGGCCGCGACGCGCGCGGCGCGCGCGAGCACCTGGCCCTCGTGCACCGTGAACGCCTTGTCCGACTCGTACGGCAACCGGCCGGCGTGCAGCGCGTCGAGGCGCTCGTCCGCGATCCTGAACGCCTCGTGCGCGAACTCGAGGTAGGCGGGTTCGCCGGACAGGACGGTCGCCGGATC
>JAEKKH010000092.1 GCA_019510465.1 Burkholderiales bacterium | reverse complement strand
ACCAGCTGTTCGTCACCGACATTCCGTCCAAGCTCGAGGAAATCCAGGCCCTGATCGCCCGCATCGACATCGCGCAGCGCCAGGTGATGATCGAGGCCCGCATCGTCGAGGCCAACGACAACTTCGGCCGTGCGCTGGGTGTCAAGCTCGGCGGGACCGCGTTCAACGCGTTCCACCTGGGCGGCAGCCAGTACGTGAGCCCGGGCGGCAACTACGAAGCCGTCGGCTACCAGTCGGGCCAGATCCAGGGCACCGTGCCGTACACCGACTCGCAGTTCGTGAATTTCCCCGCGCAGGCCGGCATCGTGTCCAGCACCGCGACGGCCGCCACGTTCGCCCTGTCGCTGTTCAGCTCGAGCGCCAGCCGCTTCCTGAACCTGGAACTCTCCGCCCTGGAGGAAGACGGCTCGGGCCGCATCATCTCCAGCCCGCGCGTGATCACCGCCGACCAGGTGCAGGCCGTCGTCGAAGCCGGCGAAGAACTGCCGTACCAGCAGGCCACGTCCAGCGGCGCGACCTCCGTCGCGTTCCAGAAGGCGCAGATCCGCCTGCAGGTGACGCCGCAGATCACGCCCGAAGGCAACGTGATCCTGGACGTCGAAGTGAACAAGGACAGCGTCGGCCGCAGCACGAGCGCCGGCTTCGCCATCGACACCAAGCACGTCAAGACCACGGCGCTGGTCGAGAACGGCGGCACGGTGGTCCTGGGCGGCCTGTTCCAGCAGATCGAGAACAACGTGACCGACAAGGTGCCGTTCCTGGGCGACATTCCGTTCCTCGGCAACCTGTTCAAGAACACGTCGAAGCTGCAGACGCGCACCGAACTTCTTATCTTCATCACGCCGCGTATCATTTCCGACCGCACGCAGGCGCATTGAGAGTCCGAACATGAAATTGCAGGGAACCAAGTACTTGAACACGGCGTTCGCCGTCGCGGCGATCGCCGTGGCGCTGGGCGGCTGCAGTGCCGGTGGCGGTGACAACGGCAAGGGCGGCAACACAGGCGGCACTGGTGGCACCGGTGGCACCACCACGTCGGGCACCATCGTCGAATCGCTGTCGTCGTCGACGGTGACGGCGGGCGCACCGGCCACGGTCACCGCAACGGTCAAGACGTCGGCCGGCGTCCCGATTGCGGGTGCAGTCGTCACGTTCTCGACGGGCGCGATCGGCTTGCTCAGTTCCGCCACCGCGCTGACGAATTCCTCCGGCGTGGCAACGGTCACGCTCTCGCCGTCGTCGGTCACCGGGACCGGTGCAGACACCGTCACCGCCACGGTCACCATCGGATCGGCCACCGTGTCGTCGTCGCAGGGCTACCAGCTCAGCGCCACGTCGGCGCAGTTCACGTCGTTCGCCGCCAATACCGGCACGTCTGCGACTGACAAGCTGGCGCCCTATGCCCAGGCCATCCTGACGCTCAACATGTCGGGTGTCTCGACGGCCGCGCCGGCTGCTCTTTCGCTGACCTCGCAGTGCGTCGCCGCGGGCAAGGCCACGATCTCGCCGGCTACCGTCAGCAACACGACCGGTACGGCGACTTTCACCTACAAGGACAACGGCTGCGGCGCCACCCTTGCCGCGGATACCGTGACGGCGTCGATCACCTCGGGAAGCAGCACCAGCACGCAGGTCTACCTGACCTCGCCGACGGCCAACAGCATCACGTTCTCGTCTGCGACGCCCGCGACGATCTACCTCAAGGGCTCCGGCTACGCCGAGTCGTCGACCGTGAAGTTCCAGGTGGTGGACACGGACGGCAATCCACTGCCTGGCCAGCAGGTCACGCTCGCACTGTCCACTCAGGCCGGCGGGCTGCTGCTCAATCAGGGCACCGTTCCCGTGACCGAGACCAGCGATGCCAGCGGTTTCGTCAGCGCCATCGTCAATTCCGGCACGGTGCCGACGCCGGTGCGTGTGACGGCGACCCTGCCGTCCGGCGTGTCCACCGTGTCGAGCCTGCTGTCGGTCGCGACGGGTCTTCCGACCCAGCTGCACTTCTCGCTGTCGCAAGCCACGTTCAATATCGAAGGTGGCAACCACGACGGCATACCCAACACCTACACGGTGCGTGCGACCGATCGGAGCGGCAACCCGGTTCCGGACGGGACGTCGATCCTGTTCTGGGCCGAAGGCGGCCAGATTCAGGCAACTGCGACGACGAGCACCACCAATGGCATCTCCAGCGCGACGGCCAATTTCGTGTCGCAGGACTTCCGCCCTGCAGACGGGCGCGTCACGGTGCTGGCCTACGCCATCGGCGAGGAATCGTTCATCGATCTGTACGGAAGCAATGTCTACCAGGCGGTGGACGCCTCGCATCCCACGGCGGATCCGTTCCAGGATCTGGGCGACATCGTCAAGAGCCGCAATTTTGACAACATCTACGATCCGGCCAACGACGAGATCATCTCGCTGTCGCTGTCGGGCTCGGCGGCCGGTACCCAGGCCTGTGTGAACGACACGACCAACTATCCGCAGTTCGCGACCGACGAGTCGGTTCCGGTCAAGCCCAACACGTGCAATGGCGTCTGGTCTGGCCGCACGTACGTGCGCCGGGCGACCGAGACGGTGTTCTCGACCTCTAGCGCCAGGCCGCTGTGGCTCAGTTCCGGCGGACTGGATGCGAGTTGCACGGCAGCGCCGCTCTACGTCGGCCCCAAGACGGTCGACACGACCGGTCCGCATGCCTTCTACTCGATCGGCGCCAATCCGCACTGGTACGCCAACTCGGGCGGTGCAGGCACGTCTGGCACCATGACGATCATCGCCGCCGATGCCAACGGAGTACGGCTGAACCCGATGCCCGCAGGTACCTCCGTGTCGATCGCATCCGATGACTCGACTCTCGTGACATTGACGCTGACCGGCGGATCGCCCATCCCGAATTCCGTCGATGTCACTGGTGTGAGCTTCGGCTACAAGTTCGGGGCCACCGCGACGTCGGGTAGCGGCACGATCAACTTCACGTCACCGCTCGGCTTGAAGACGACGGTGCCGTTCACCATCTCGGCGGGCGCACGGCCGAGCACTTGTCCCTGATCGTTCTTGTAGGCATGCCCGGTTGTGGAAAATCCACGATCGGGCGACAACTGGCGCGCATGCGCCAGTTGCCGTTTCTGGACTCCGATCACGAGATCGAGCGCTATCTCGGTTGCTCGATCCGCGAGTTCTTCGATCGCGAAGGCGAGGCGGCGTTTCGCGAGATCGAGGAGCGTGTGATCGGCGAGACGCTCGCCGATCCCCAGGCGCGCGTCATCGCCACCGGCGGCGGCAGCGTGCTGCGGCCTGCCAACCGGGCGGCGATGAAGACCCAGGCCACCGTCGTCTACCTGCACACGCAGGTCGATGACCTGGCACGACGGCTCAGCCGCGACACGGCGCGTCCGCTGCTGCAGGTGGCCGACCCGCGCCAGCGGCTGCGCGAGCTCTACACGCTGCGCGACCCGCTGTACCGGGAGGTGGCGCACATCGTCGTGGACACCGCGCACAAGTCGGCCGCGATGCTGGTCAACCTCATCTCGATGCAACTGGACTTGAGCGCAGGTTCGCGCGAGGACGCAAAATAGCGTCCGATGTCGACTCCTGAACTCCTTCGCGCCGCGCCCACGTCGGTGCATATCGACCTGGGCGAGCGCAGCTATCCGATCCTGATTGGCGGCGAGCTGCTGTCCGATCCGGCGACCTGGGCCCCGCAGGCCAACCGCAAGGCGGTCGCGCTGATCGTCACGAACGTGACGGTGGCGGCGCTGTACGGCGCGGCGTTGGCCGCGGCGCTCGAGCCTCACTTCGCCCGCGTGCGCACCTTGGCGCTGCCCGATGGCGAGGCCTACAAGGACCTGGCGCACCTGAACCTGGTGTTCGACGAACTCCTGGGCCAGGAGGCGGACCGCCGCACCGTGCTGTACGCGCTGGGCGGCGGCGTCGTCGGCGACATGACCGGCTTCGCGGCCGCCTGCTACATGCGCGGCGTGCCCTTCGTTCAGGTGCCGACGACGCTGCTGGCGCAGGTCGATTCCTCGGTCGGCGGCAAGACGGCCGTCAACCACCCGCTGGGCAAGAACATGATCGGCGCGTTCTACCAGCCGCGCCAGGTGGTGTGCGACCTCGGGGTACTCGACACGCTGCCCGATCGCGAGATGTCGGCCGGCCTGGCCGAGATCATCAAGTACGGCGCCAGCATCGACATCGAATTCCTCGGCTGGCTCGAGCGCCAAGTCGACGAGCTGCGGGCGCGCCGGCGCGACGCGCTCGCGCACGCGGTGCGCCGCAGCTGCGAGATCAAGGCCCGCGTGGTCGGCGCCGACGAGAAGGAGGCCGGCCTGCGCGAGATCCTCAACTTCGGCCACACCTTCGGCCACGCGATCGAGGCGGGCCTTGGCTACGGCCAATGGCTGCACGGCGAGGGCGTGGGTTGCGGCATGGTGATGGCGGCGGAGCTGTCCGCGCGTCTGGGCCTGGTGGATGCGGCGTTCGCGCGTCGTATCGAGGCGCTGGTCGCGCGCGCGGGCCTGCCTGTGCGCGGGCCCGCGAGCCTGAGCCCGCAACGCTATCTCGAGCTGATGCGCGTGGACAAGAAGGCGCAGGGCGGCGACATCCGCTTCGTGCTGCTCGATGGCGAGAGCCACGCCAGCGTGCGCACCGCGCCCGAGGCGGTCGTCGTCGACGTCATCGCCGCGCTCACCGCCTCGGCCTGACCGCCGACGTTCGACGTGATCGCCAGCCTGCCCGTCGAACGTCCCCCGTATGCCAGCGACCCCACGCGGTCGCGCGGCCGCCGCGTGCCCGAGGCGACCGCGCCGACGCGCACCGAGTTCCAGCGCGACCGCGACCGCATCGTCCATTCCACCGCCTTCCGGCGTCTCGTCTACAAGACCCAGGTCTTCCTGAACCACGAGGGCGACCTGTTCCGCACGCGGCTCACGCACTCGCTGGAGGTGGCGCAGCTCGGACGCTCCGTGGCGCGCACGATGGCGATCGACGAGGACCTGGTCGAGGCGATCGCGCTGGCCCACGACCTCGGCCACACGCCCTTCGGCCACGCCGGCCAGGACGCGCTGGACGACTGCATGCGCGATCACGGCGGCTTCGAGCACAACCTGCAGAGCCTGCGCGTGGTCGACGAGCTGGAGCTGCGCTACCCGGAATTCGACGGCCTGAACCTGACGCTGGAGACGCGCGAGGGCATCCTCAAGCGCATCACGCTGGCCCAGGCGCGGGCGCTCGAGGCGGTCGAGCCGGGCGGCGTCGGCCACCGCTTCGTCGCCGGCCTGCAGCCGGGGCTCGAGGCGCAGCTGACCAACGTCGCCGACGAGATCGCCTACAACTGCCACGACGTCGACGACGGGATCCGCTCGGGCCTGCTCGACCCGGCGCAGCTCGAGGACGTGCCGTTGTACGCGCGCTTGCGCGCCGAGGCGCTCGACGCGCACCCGCGCCTGCATGCGCTGCCGCCGCGCCGCACCGTGCACGAGACGCTGCGCCGCATGCTGTCGCAGATGATCTACGACCTGATCGACACCAGCCAGGCCGCCATCGATGCCGCCGCGCCCACCAGCGTGCAGGCCGTGCGCGAACTGCCGCTGCTGATGCGCTTCAGTCCGACCATGCGGCACGAGAGCAGCGAGCTCAAGCGCTTCCTGTTCGCGAACCTGTACCGCCATCCCGCGGTCAACGCCACGACCGACCGCGCCAAGGAGATCGTGCGCGCGCTGTTCGCGATCTACCTCGACCGGCCTGCCGAGATGAGCGACGAATTCCAGCACGCCGTCGACCGCCCGCGTGCGGTGGCCGACTACATCGCCGGCATGACCGACCGCTTCGCGCTGAAGGAGCACCAGCGGCTGACGGGCCAGGTGCTGTTCGGCGAGTGGGCGTCACTGGGGCGCCCGACGGCGTGAGCGTGGCCGGCTGCGCGCTCGCCGTCGGCCGGGTGCAAAAGGGGTCAGCTAAACTCGCCGCATGGCCCGACTGACCCGACTCTCGCTCCCCGGCCTGCCGCACCACCTGATGCAGATCGGCAACAACCGGCAGCCCATCTTCGTCGACGACGCGGATCGACAGGCCTGGTGCGCGCACCTGCGCGAGGCCAGCCTCGTGGCGCGGGTCGACATCCACGCCTATGTGCTGATGTCCAACCACGTGCACCTGCTGGCCACGCCGCGCGACAGCGCCGACGGCCTCAGCACGATGATGCAGTCGCTCGGCCGACGCTATGTCGCGGCCTTCAACCGGCGCCATGCGCGCACCGGCACGCTCTGGGAAGGGCGCTTCCGGGCGGCGCTGGTCGACCCGGACGATTCGCTGCTGCCCTGCATGCGCTACATCGACAGCCATGCCCAGCGCAGCGGCCTCGTGGCCGAGGCGGCCGACTATGCGTGGTCCAGCTGCGCGCATCACCTGGGACGGCGCCGCGACCCGTTGATCGTCGACCACGCGCGCTACTGGGCGCTCGGCAACACGCCGTTCGAGCGCGAGGGTGCCTGGCGCGGCTTCCTGGACGAAGGCGTCAGCCAACGCGAAGCCCAGGCCATTTCGCAGGCCACCCGCCGTGGCTGGCCCATCGCCGGCGCGGATGGCCAGCGCCGGCTCGCCGCCCAACTGGGTCGCGAGACGGTGCCGCGCCCGCGTGGGCGCCCGCGCCGGCCCGTGTCGGAGCCGGTCGCCTGAGAGCCGTCTCCTGAGATTCGCCGGATCCCGATCATGCGAGCGGCGACCGAAGCCGGCGCGCGCCGGGACCTCGTGCCTGCGACCTGCCGGCGCCCGGCCACCGCCATCCCGTTGGTACGGCATTCATCCGCTGGCGCGATATCCGAGCAATCTGCTTCCGTCCGCCTCGAGCAGTGGAGCACCGCGCGGACCGCGCGGCGACTGAAATCCGGTCGGACCCGCAACGCACCGTCAAATGCACCACCATGGCGCGCCTTCGTCGCCAACGGACCGACGAATTGACTATGGCCCCATTAAAGAACGCACCAGCGTTGCGCATTCTCATCTAATGACACTGACCCCAATTTAATGCCTTTGCCGTGGCGCGAGGCCTCGTTTAGTCTTCGGGTTTTCCAGCGCACCAAGGACCCGCCATGAGCAAGGCCGCCCAAGACCAAGCCAGCACGCCGATCGACATCGCCTCCGCGGCCGCGGGCGGCTTGTATGACGCCTCCAACGAGAAGGATGCCTGCGGCGTGGGCTTCGTCGCCCACATCAAGGGCCAGAAGGCGCACTCGATCGTCAAGCAGGGCCTGAAGATCCTGGAGAACCTCGACCACCGCGGCGCGGTCGGCGCGGACAAGCTGATGGGCGACGGCGCGGGCATCCTGATCCAGATTCCCGACGAATATTTCCGCGCCGAGATGGCCGTCCAGGGCGTCGAGCTTCCGCCGCCGGGCGAATACGGCGTCGGCCAGATCTTCCTGCCCAAGGAACATGCCTCGCGCCTGGCCTGCGAGCAGGAGCTCGAGCGCGCCGTCAAGACCGAAGGCCAGGTGCTGCTGGGCTGGCGCGACGTGCCCGTCGATCGCGAGATGCCGATGTCGCCCACCGTGCGTGCCAAGGAACCGGTGCTGCGCCAGATCTTCATCGGCCGCGGCGCCGACGTCATCGTGCCGGACTCGCTGGAACGCAAGCTGTACGTCATCCGCAAGACGGCTTCGGCCGCCATCCAGGCGCTCAAGCTGACGCACAGCCGCGAGTACTACGTGCCCAGCATGAGCTGCCGCACCATCATCTACAAGGGCCTGCTGCTGGCCGACCAGGTCGGCAAGTACTACAAGGACCTGGCCGACCCGCGCGTCGTGTCCGCGCTCGCCCTGGTGCACCAGCGCTTCTCCACCAACACCTTCCCCGAGTGGCCGCTCGCCCACCCGTACCGGATGGTTGCGCACAACGGCGAGATCAACACCGTCAAGGGCAACTTCAACTGGATGCGCGCCCGCGAGGGCGTGATGAAGTCGCCGGTGCTGGGCGAGGACCTGAAGAAGCTGTACCCGATCAGCTTCGAGGGCCAGTCCGACACCGCCACCTTCGACAACACGCTCGAGCTGTTGACGATGGCCGGCTACCCGCTCGCCCACGCCGCGATGATGATGATCCCGGAGGCCTGGGAGCAGCACAAGGTGATGGACGTGCGGCGCCGCGCGTTCTACGAATACCACGCCGCGATGATGGAGCCGTGGGACGGCCCGGCCGCGATGGTGTTCACCGACGGCAAGCAGATCGGGGCCACGCTGGACCGCAACGGCCTGCGCCCGGCGCGCTACATCGTCACCGACGACGACCTCGTGGTGATGGCGTCCGAGTCGGGCGTGCTCGACATCCCGCAGAACCGGATCATCAAGAAGTGGCGCCTGCAGCCCGGCAAGATGTTCCTCATCGACATCGAGCAGGGCCGCATCGTCGACGACGAGGAGCTCAAGAGCCAGTTCGCGTCCGCCAAGCCCTATCGCCAGTGGATCGACAACGTGCGCGTCAAGCTCGACGAGGTGCCGGTGCTGGCGTCGCCCGCCAGCGAGGACGCCGCCGCGACCCTGCTCGATCGCCAGCAGGCCTTCGGCTACACGCAGGAGGACGTCAAGTTCCTGCTGAGCCCGATGGCCACGCTCGGCGAAGAGGGCATCGGCTCGATGGGCAACGACTCGCCCCTGGCCGTGCTCAGCGACAAGAACAAGCCGCTGTACAACTACTTCAAGCAGCTGTTCGCC
>JAEKKH010000091.1 GCA_019510465.1 Burkholderiales bacterium | reverse complement strand
CCGGCGTTGTTGACCCAGGTGTCGATGCGGCCGAACGCGTCGATGGCGCGGCGGGCGAGCTGCTCGAGCTGGGCGCGGTCGGACACGTCCACCTCCACCGCGGCGGCCTGGCCGCCCTCCGCGGAGATGTGGGCGACGACGTCGTCGAGCACGTCCACGCTGCGTGCCCCGAGCACGACGCGCGCGCCCTGGTGCGCGGCGGCCAGCGCGGTGGCCAGGCCGATGCCGCTGGAAGCGCCGGTGATGACGATGACTTGCTGGTCGACGGGCTTGAGCTTGGGGTCCATGGCGAGTCCTTCGGGACGGGGTTGCGATGGGCCGACGTGGCAAGGCGGTTTCCCGGCCGGTCAACGCTGCCCACGCGTCGCGGGCCGCGGCGGAGAGGGTGCGTGCAAGGAGCAGCGCTGCAATGATCGGTTCGGCTGTTCGCATGTTGGCGGACGTTGGCCTCGTGCACTCGGCAACATGCGTTCCGCATCGACGGCGACGCCCGCTCGACGTTCTCGCGCGCGGGGGGCCCGGGAAGGCCAGGCAGCGTGCTTGCCGCGCGATGGCCATGTCCATCACGCACCAGGCAAGGAGTCCCACCATGCCCGACGACACCCGAATCAAGCAGGCCGAGACCGCCGCCGCGGCTTCATCCGACCCGGTCGTCCAGGCCGGCACGCATCCGCTCGGAACCACCCTGGGCGCCATTGGCGGTGCCGTGGCGGGGGCGGTCACCGGCATCGCCGCGGGGCCGGTGGGCAGCCTCGCCGGGGCGGTGGGCGGCGCCATCGTGGGCGGCGTGCTGGGGTCGGGCGCAGGCGGCACCGGGCCGGTCGCCGGTCCGGTCGTCGAGGGCGAAACGGCACCCACCGCCGACAAGGCGGCCCATGATCCGCACGTCGAGAAGGACGACGCGCGCTGAGGAGTCGACTTCGATCGAATGGAGCCGCCAGGCGCCGCGAGACGTTCGCGGCGATTGCCGCTCGCGCCGCCCCTCGGCGATCGAGCGGCGCGGCAAGGGCCGGGCGAAGAGCTTGCAGGCGGGACTGGCGTTCCATCCAGCGCCGCCGCGGTCTCAGGCGAAGTTCTCGACCGGCGCCTGTCCGGCCGGCGCGCCCTCGAGCTGCGACGGGTCGTCCATCAGCGACTGCTTGCGCGCGGCGAGCTGCTCGCCGAGCTGCTGCAGGTCCAGCCGTGTCTTCTTCGCGCGGACGAACATCTCGTTCTGCTCTTCCTTGACATGGTGCTTGACGTATTCGGACATCACCTTGATCTTGGCGTCGAACATCTCGCCGTCCGGCTCCTTGTCCCGCACCTGGGCGATCAGGTCCTTGAGGCTCTGGTGCTCCACCTGCGCCTCGGGCACCAGCTCCTTGTCCTTCAGCGCGGCCTTGACCGCGGGATAGAAGATCTCCTCCTCGATCTGCGCGTGCACGCTGAGCTCCTGGCAGATGCTCGCGACGAGCGTCTTCTTCTTCGCGGTGGAGCGCGCGGATTCGTACTGCTCGAACAGCTCGCTGACATGCTTGTGGTCGGCGCGCAGCAGCGCGATGGCGTCCGTGCGAGATGCGCCGCGCGCCGTCCCGGCGGCGGTCTTGCGGGACGCGGAAGTCTTGCGGGGTGCAGTTGCCATGGTCGTGAACTCCTCTCGGATGAATGGGTTGGACGTGCGCGGCCGGGCCGCGGCTCGACCGCGGCAAGCAGCGCGCCGACGCGGCGGGAAGAGGCGCTTTCTCAGGTGAGGAGCCGGGTCAGCAGCCAGGCATTGAGGCAGATGACCAGGGCCGCGGCCGCCCACGATGCCCCGCTTGCCGCACGGCCGAACGCATGCATGCCGAGATGGCGCCGGCGCGTCGTGAACATCAGCAGCGGTACCAGGGCGAACGGCAGCTGCAGGCTCAGCACGACCTGGCTGAAGACGAGCATCGCGCTCGCGCCGGTGGCACCGAACCATGCCGTGGCCACCGCCGCCGGCCCGATCGCGAGCGCGCGAGTCAGCAGCGCCCGCCGCGCCGGTGACAGGCGGATATCCATGAAGCCTTCCATCACGACCTGGCCGGCCAGCGTGCCGGTGATGGACGCGCTCAGGCCCGACGCGAGCAGGCCGATGCCGAACACGGTGCCGGCCAGCGCCACGCCCAGCGTCGGCGAGATCAGCCGGTAGGCGTCGGACAGCTCGGTCACGACCGCCTGCCCCGGTCGATGGAAGGCCGCCGCGGCGACGATCAGGATGGCCGCGTTGACGAACAGCGCGACGCCCAGCGAGAGCGTGGAGTCGACGGTCGACCACCGGATCGCCGAGCGCACGCCCGCCGCGTCGCGCCCGCACGCGCGGCTGCGCACGATCGCCGAGTGCAGGTACAGGTTGTGCGGCATCACGGTGGCGCCGACGATGCCCACCGCGAGATAGAGCATCTGCGGATCGGCCGCCAGGCGCGGGGCGAGCGCCAGCCCGTGCAGGATCGCAGGGCCCGAGGGTCGCGCCCAGACGAGCTGGGCCACGAAGCAGGCCGTGATCGCGGCCACCAGCATGCCGACGACGGCCTCGATCCAGCGCAAGCCGCGCGCCTGCAGGGCCAGCACGAGCAGCACGTCGACCACGGTGATGCACACGCCGGCGGTCATCGGCAGGCCGAACAGCAGGTTCAGCCCGATGGCCATGCCCAGCACCTCGGCCAGGTTGCAGGCCACGATCGCGATTTCGCTGAAGAGCCAGAGCGTGAGGCTGGCGCGCCGGCCGAAGTGGCGGCGGCAGGCCTGTGCCAGGTCCACGCCGCCCGCCAGGCCCAGCCGCACGGCGGCCGCCTGGAACAGCATCGCCATCAGGCTGGAGGCGATCACCACGGCGAGCAGCGCCTCGCCGTAGCGCGAGCCGCCGCCGATGGACGTCGCCCAGTTGCCCGGATCCATGTAGCCGACCGCCACCATGCAGCCGGGCCCCGCGAAGGCGCAGCAGCGGCGCAACAGGGCGCCCGCGTCCAGGCGCGCGCGACCGGGCGCCGGGCCGCCGACCCGGGGCCGCGCCGTGCCGGGTGACGTGTCCAGCGCCCGCGCCATCAGGCCGTCCCTCCCGAGAGGCCGCCGGCGAGGTGGGCGGCTGCGCCGAGGGGCCGCCGCCGGGGCAGCGCGCCCTGCGCCGTCACGACCGGGCCGAGGCGCCGGCACCGTCGCCCGAAGCCGGCGTGGTGCTGCCGAGCTCCGCGCCGGTGATCGGGTCGCCGTCCACCCTCGAGGCCAGGCGCTGCTTCATGGCCTGCAGCGCCTGGCCTTCCTCGGCGTCGCACTGCACCTCGAAGCCGCCGCTGCCGCCATCCACGGCGGGCCGGCCTTCCTGGTAGTCGAAGGCCGGCGCGGCGTTCCACGGGCCGCGGCGATCGGTGGCGAGCGCCGCATCGCCGTCGGTGCCCGTGGCGCTGCCGCCCGTCGCAGCGGCGCCGCCGTTCCCGTCGCCGGCGGACAACCCGTCGCTCGTCCGGCGCGACATGTTGAAGTACACGTTGGCGAACTCCGGCTTGCCCGGCAGCTTGCCCGGCGGGAAGTTGGGCTCGATGGAGTACAGCGCCTTCTCGAACGACAGCTGGTGCGAGATCTCGCGCGTCATCAGGAAGGTCAGCGCGTCCTTGACGCCCGGGTCGTCGGTGCAGTTGACGAGCCGCTCGTAGATGATCTTGGCGCGCGACTCGGCGGCGATGTTGGAGCGCAGGTCGCAGGTCGGGTCGCCGATCGTGTCGACGTAGGCCGCCGTCCACGGCACGCCGCCGGAGTTGACCAGCGCCGGGCCGCCGCCGTACAGCACCTGCGTCACGTGCGAGTCGTTGCCTGCGCCGCTGACGGAGCGGTACAGCTCGGCCTCGCCCTGCATCGCCTCCGAGAGCTGGCCCTTCGCGCCGCGATTGAGCATCGCCACGATCGTGCCGATCACCTCGAGGTGGCTCAGCTCCTCGGTGGCGATGTCGATCAGCATGTCGCGTCGGCCCGGATCCTCCTCGGCGAGGTACTGCGTGAAGTAGCGGCACGCGGCGGCGAGCTCGCCTTGCGGGCCGCCGAACTGCTCGAGCATCAGGTTGGCGAGACCGGGGTTGGTTTCGTTGACGCGGACGGTGTACTGCAGACGTTTGTTGTGCGAGAACATGAACGGCCTTCCTGTTCCGATTCGATCGGCGATTGAGGGATGACTGGAGCGTCGCGAAGCGGGGCGACGGTGGCTGCCGGCAAGGCAGGTTCCAGGGGCGCGGATGGCCGGATGCGGCAGCCGGCGCCTCCGGCGCACGCGGCTTGCAGGGGTATCGGCGTTGCCGTACAACACGTTGCGGCGTTCGCGGGCAGTCCGTCCGGCGCCGGCCCCGTGGCCACCAAGGAGTCCGCATGAGCACCACCGCAACGCGCGCCCCCACCGCCCAGGATGCCCTGGAGCTGCTCTCCGACGAGCAGGACCAGATCCTCGAGCTCTTCGACCGCTACGACGCCCTCGTGGCCGAGGCCGCCGAGGCCGACGACCGGCGCGAGCTGGCACAGCAGATCTGCTCGCTGCTGCTCGTTCACGTGCAGGCCAAGCGCGAGATCCTCTACCCGGCCGCGCGTGCGGCGCTCGACGACGACACCCTCGTCGAGGAGGCGCTGGAATCGCATGCCGCGCTCGAGGAGTCGATCGCCGACGTGCAGGCCGGCGACGCCACCGAGCCGCGCTACGACGCCGGCGTGCGCGTGCTGCAGGAGCAGTTCGTCGATTCGATGGAGCAGGAGCGCGTGGGCCTGTTCCCCGCGCTGCGCGCCAGTTCGATCGACCTCGAGGAACTCGGCGGCGAGCTGGGCGCGCTCGAGGAGCGGCTGCTCGACGCCGACGACCAGCTCGGCTCGGTGTGACGATGCCCCGCCCAGGCCCCGCGGCCGCGAACGCGGCGGCGGCACCTCCGGCGCCTGCGCCCCGGATCGCCGCCGGCCCGCCGGCCCGGCGGCTCAGGCGCTGACCAGCCCCGCCCGCGCGAATGGCAGCCGCAGCACGTCCGGCCCGCCGGCGCGCAGCACGGCGTTGGCCACGGCGGGCGCGAGCGGCGGCACGCCGGGCTCGCCGACGCCCGTCGGCGCCGCGCTGCTGTCGGCGATGAACACCTCGATGGCGGGCATCTCGTAGATCCGCAGCGAGCGGTACTGGTCGAAGTTGCGCTGCTGCGGCCGGCCGGCCTTCAGCTCGATCTCGCTGTAGTAGAGCGCGCCCAGCGCGAAGCCGATGCCGCCTTCCATCTGCGCACGGATCACGTCCGGGTTGACGGCCACGCCGCAGTCGATCGCGCACCACACCTTGTCGACGCGCACCTTGCCGTCCTTGAGCGTGACCTCGGCGACCTGCGCGACGGCCGTGCCGAAGCTCTCGTGCAGCGCGATGCCCTGCGCCGAGCCGGGCGGCATCGCCTTGCCCCAGCCGGCCTTGTCGGCCACCAGCCTCAGCGTGCTCGTGGCGCGCTCGTTCTTCTGCAGCAAGGCGAGGCGGAACGCGAGCGGGTCCTGGTTGGCGGCGCGCGCGAGCCGGTCCATCATCGTCTCCATCACGTAGGCGGTGTGCGTGTTGCCGACCGAGCGCCACCACAGCGGGCGCACCGGCAGCGCCACGTCGTGCACCTGGCCGTCCATCATCGGCAGGTCGTAGGACGTGGGGTGCACGCCTTCGACCGACGTCGGGTCGATGCCGTCCTTGACCATCATCGACGCCATGGGCGTGCCCGCCAGGATGGACTGGCCCACCACCACGTGCTGCCACGACGCCACCTTGCCCGCGCCGTCCAGGCCCACCTTCAGCGAGTGCAGCATCATCGGCCGGTACAGGCCGGCGCCCATGTCGTCCTCGCGGCTGTACTGCAGGCGCACCGGCGCGCGGCCCTTGATCGCGACGGCCACGTTGACGGCGGCCACGGTGAAATCGCTCCACGCGTTGGCGCGTCGGCCGAAGCTCCCGCCCGAGACCAGCGAATGCAGCCTGACCTTGTCCAGCGGCAGGCCCGCCGCCTTGGCCGCGAGCATGTGGTCGAAGGTGGGGAACTGGTGGCCGGCCCAGGTCTCCAGCTGGCCGTCGTGCAGCCAGGCGACGCAGCCCTGCGGCTCCATCGGCGCGTGGGCGAGGAACGGGAATTCGTAGATCGCCTCGACGGTGCGCACGGCGGCCGCCGGCGGCGTCGCAGGCTTCGCGAACGGCGTGCCGGGCCGGCCCGCGAGCTCGCGGTAGTGCGCCAGCAGCGCCTCGGAATCGAGCCCCGCGCCGGCCGATTCGTCCCAGGTCACGCGCAGGGCGCGCCGGCCCTGCATCGCGGCCCAGGTGCTCCGGGCGACGACGGCCACGCCTTCCGGCACGGCGACGACGTCGGTGACGCCCTTGACCTTCTTCGCGGCCGCGGCATCGAACGACACCATCTTCGCGCCGAACGACGGCGGGAACGCGATCACCGCGGTGAGCAGGCCGGGCAGCTTGACGTCGCCGGTGTAGACGGCGGTGCCGGTGCACTTGGACGGCGAGTCGACGCGCGGCGTGGCGCGGTCGTGGCCCATCAGCGAGAACTGCGCCGGTGTCTTCAGCAGCGGCTTGGCCGGCGGCGACTGCCTGGCGGCGGCGGCGGCCATCTCGCCGTAGGTGGCGCGCTGGCCCGACGCATGGGTCAGCACGCTGGCGCGGGCCTGGATCTCGCCGGCCGGCACCTTCCAGGCATCGGCCGCCGCGGCGACCAGCATCGCGCGCGCCGTGGCGCCGGCCTCGCGGTACTGGATGTAGGAGTTGGCGATCGCCGTCGAGCCGCCCGTGCCCTGCAGGGTGCCGAACGCGAGGTTGGCGTAGCGCTTGGCGTCCGACGGGGCGTACTCGGTGCGCACCAGCGACCAGTCCGCGTCGAGTTCGTCGGCCACCAGCGTGGCCAGGCCGGTGGTGTTGCCTTCGCCCATCTCGTGGTGCTTGCAGACGATGGTCACCAGGTTGTCGGTGCCGACGCTGACGAACTGGTTGGGCACGAGGGCGGCCCTGGCCGCGCGGCCCTCGCCGCCCTGGCCCGCGACGGCCTGTGCCGCTGCGGGCAGCCAGCCCACGGCCACGACGAGGCCGCCGGCCGCGCCGGAGGCGAGCACGCTGCGTCGCGTGACGCCCGCGGGCGCGGCGGGCACCTGGGCCTGGAGTTCCTCGAGCATCTGCTCGCGCATGGCGTGCATCAACGGGTGCATGGCGGTCTCCTCAGGCCGAGAGCTGCCCGGCCGCGGCGTGGATCGCGGCGCGGATGCGGACGTAGGTGGCACAGCGGCAGATGTTGCCGGCCATGGCGTGGTCGATGTCCTCGTCGCTGGGCTTCGGGTTCTGTTCCAGCAGCGCCGTGGCCGACATGATCTGGCCGGACTGGCAGTAGCCGCACTGCACGACGTCGTGCTCGATCCAGGCCTTCTGCACGGCCTTGGCGGCCCTGGACTGCAGGCCCTCGATGGTGGTGACCTTGCGCCCGCCGACCGCCGTGGCGGGGGTGACGCAGGAGCGCGCGGGCTGGCCGTCCAGGTGCACCGTGCACGCGCCGCATTGCGCGACACCGCAGCCGAACTTGGTGCCGGTCAGGCCGATGTCGTCACGGAGCACCCACAGCAGCGGGGTGTCCGCATCGGCATCCACCTTGTGGGCATGGCCATTGACGTTGAGCGATACGGTCGTCATCACGCGGCTCCCGTGAAGGAAATCGGAGGCCGCAGTATGCTCGCCGCTTGGATTTTTTCCAGGGGGCTCGAATGCGACCGACAACGCTGGTTGGAATTCTCCTCGGCACCTGCCTGGCGGCGCCCGCTGCCTGGGGCCAGGCCCTGAAGTCGCCCGCCGATTTCGCCGGCATCAGCGATCCCGCCGAGCGATCGCGCGCGCTGTTCACCGAGGCCGGCAAGGTCATCGAAAGCCCGCGTTGCCAGAACTGCCATCCGGTGGGCGAACGCCCGACTCAGGGCGACGACATGCACCCGCATCTGCCCCTGGTCGTGCGCGGCAGGGACGACCAGGGTGCCATCGCGATGCGCTGCGCCACCTGCCATCAGGTCGCCAACTTCCAGCCCGCCGGCGTGCCGGGCGCGCCGAAATGGCATGTCGCGCCGGTGGAGATGGCCTGGCAGGGCAAGTCGCTGGGCGCGATCTGCGAGCAGATCAAGGACCCCGCGCGCAACGGCAGGCGCACGCTGGCACAGATCCACGACCACATGGCGCACGACGTGCTCGTCGGGTGGGGCTGGCACCCGGGCGGCACGCGCTCGCCCGCGCCCGGCACCCAGGCGCAGTTCGGCGCGTTGATCGACGCCTGGATCAGGACGGGCGCGGCCTGCCCGGCGTCCTGAGCCTCGGCGGTGCGGAAATGAAAGGGCCCGGCGTGCCGGGCCCGTTGCGCTGTCGAGCGGATCGTCGCTAACGTCCGCCGAAGATGCCTGCGCCCAGGAGCAGGAACACGACGACCAGCACGACGAAGATGAAGAACAGGATGCGCGCGATGTCCGCGGCGCCGGCCGCGATGCCGGTGAAGCCGAACAGGCCGGCCACGAGCGCGATCACGGCAAAGATCAGGGCCCATCTGAGCATGGTGGATTCCGATCGCGGTTGGTTGGGATGCAGCTCGACGGGCAAGCGGCATGCCGGCCCATTCGGCCGTGGGCCAACGCGCGGCCCGCGCTGCGTCGGCGCCGCGTCCCGCAGCGCTGCGCTCGGGGGCTGTCGGTTTCCTCAGGAGCCC
>JAEKKH010000090.1 GCA_019510465.1 Burkholderiales bacterium | reverse complement strand
CCGGCCCGGAATGCAAAACGGCGCTCACTGGGAGCGCCGCTTGTTTCCTGCGTATTCTGTGGTTGCGGGGGCTGGATTTGAACCAACGACCTTTGGGTTATGAGCCCAACGAGCTACCAGACTGCTCCACCCCGCGACTGAAGAATGTGATTATGGCATAGATTTGGACGCATGTCACGACGGCGTGGTGAAGAGGTGCAAAGATCGGACGTCCACGCCGGGGAGCGTCACTTCGACGGTGGCAGCAGCTCGTCGATGAGGCGCAGCGCCTCGGGCAGGCGGATGGGCTTGGCGAGGTAGGCGCGCACGCCGGCGACGGTGGCAGCGTCGCGCTGCGACTGCGCGCTGTCGGCCGACACGACCACGACGGGCACGCGCGCCAGGGTCGGCCGCGTGCGCATCCATTCGGCCACCTGCAGGCCCGAGCCGTCGGGCAGGTGCAGGTCGACCAGCACGAGGCCGGGGCGCACGCGCTCGATCATGTCGATGCCGTCGCGCACGCTCGCGGCCAGGTGCAGCATGCAGTCCGGGCGTTGATCGACCACCTCCTGCATCAGCAGCGCGTTGATCGGGTTGTCCTCCACGTAGACGACCTGCCCGGCCGGGCTGCGCGGCAGTGCCGGGGTCGCGGGCGCCTCGCTCGCGGCCGCGATCGGCGCGGTCTTGGCGCGGCGCAGTGTCAGCGTGACGCGCGTGCCGACGTCCGGACGGCTGTCGACGGCGATGTCGCCGCCCATGCGCTCGATCAGTCGACGGCTGATCACGAGGCCGATGCCCGTGCCCTCGATGGCGCTGGCCTCGAGCCCCAGCCGGTCGAAGGCGGAGAACAGGCGCGCGAGCTGGGCGGCGGTCATGCCCCGGCCGGTATCGGCGACCTCGATGACCAGCCGGCCGGCGTCGGGCTCCGCGTCGCCGTCGTCGGGCCGGGCGAGTCGCGGCGCCCGCACATGCACGGCCACGTCCACCCGCCCGTTGTCGAGGTTGTACTTGATCGCATTGCCGATCACGTTGACCAGCACCTGGCGCAGCCGGGTGGCGTCGGCCTGCACGCCCAGCGCCTCGCGCGGCTGCTCGGGCGGCAAGGTCACCGCCAGCGCGACCTTCGCGTTGGCGGCCAGCGGCGCGAGCAGGCGCACGCTCTCGTTGATGACGAGCGTGACGTCGACATCCGTCATCTGGATGCGCGCGTTGCCGGACTCGATCGCGGACAGGTCCAGCACGTCGTCGATCAAGGTGACCAGGTGCCAGCCCGCGGACTCGATGCGCGCCACGCGCTCGCGCTGGTGCTCGTCGAGCGGATGGTCCTCATCGAGCTGCAGCAGCTGCGCATAACCCAGCATCGCGTTCATCGGCGTGCGCAGCTCGTGGCTGACGCGCGAGAGGAATTCCGACTTCGCCTGGCTCGCCGCCTCGGCGCGGCGGCGCGCGAGCTCGAGCTCGCCGGAACGCACGCGCTCGGACTGGTCCGTGCCCACGAACAGGAAGCCGAGCGCCTCGCCGACGGCTGCCGCGACGCCGCTGCCCGGCGCGAACACGGCCTCGCCGGCGCCGGCCCGCTCGCGTGGGTCCTGCGGCGCGCCGGCGCCGGCGGCTGGCGCGTGCACGGCGGTCACGGCCAGCGACACGGTCAGGCGCGAACCGTCCTTGCGCACGTAGGTCCAGTCGCGCACCTCGTAGCCGAAGCGCTCGGCGACGGCGGTGACCGCCTCGCGGTTGTGCACCGGGCGCTTGAACTGCACGCTCAGTTCCTGCGCTCGGCGCGCGAGTTCGGAGGCGTCGTGCACCTCGCTCGGACAGGGCCGGCCCAGCAGGTCGGCCGCGCGATAGCCCAGCATCTTTTCCGCGCCGCGGTTGAACAGGCGCACGACATGGTTCGCGTCGACGGCGATGATCGCGACCTCGGTGGCCGCGTCGAGCAGCGCCTGCAGCTCGGCCTGCGCATGGCGCGCGCTGCGCTCCTGCTCCTTCGCGCGATCGAGCAGCCGCCGCAACTGCGTCCACAGGGCCGCGACTTCCTCGCTGCCCAGGTCGACCTCGGCGCCGGGCTCGCCAAGCCCCGCTGGCCGGTCGTCGACGAGGGCGGTGGCGGCGCTGACCAACTGCCGGTAGTGGCCGGCCTGCCGCTGCGCGAGCCTCAGCGCGATGGCGACGACGACCGCCAGCACCACGAGCACCGCGATGCCCACGACGCCGGCCAGCTGCATGACCGGCGCGAACAGCGCGTTGCGCGGCTGCGCGACCAGCACGTACCAGCCGGTGGTGGCCGCGGGCGCGACGCTCGCGAGCCAGCGCTGCCCGTCGAGGTCGATCTCGCCGGAACCCGAATAGCCGTTGAGCGCACGGTGCACGAGCGCGTGCTGGCTCAGGTTCTCCTGCCAGTTCGCGCGCCGCTGGTCGGGATGGACGATCACGCGGCCGAGGCTGTCGAACACGATGACGGCCAGGTCGCGCCTCTCGCCCGTCGCGCGGATCTGCTGCGCCATCTTGTCCAGCGACAGCTCGCCCACCACCATGCGGCCGTCCGCGGGCGCGGCCACGACGGCGGTGATGTGGCCGGTCAGCGGCGACAGGAAGGTGTCCGACCAGACCGGCACGTCGGACGTTCGCGCACGTTCGTAGAACGGGCGGCGCGACAGGTCGAGCCCTTCCCGGTCCGTGCGGCTGACCGGCGCGCCGGGACGCACCTCGGCGATGATGGCCAGCCCGTCCCGATCGAGCAGCAGCATCGATTCGAGCGCGGGCGCCGTCGCCAGCGCCTCGCCGAGCTCCTCGCGCACGTCCTGCTCGCGCGTGCCCGGCGCGACGTGCGCGGCCGCGCGCGCGACGGCCTCGCGCGGCGTCGCGATCAGCAGCTCCACCTGGGCGCGGATCAGCAGCGCGGTGCGCGCGTTCTCCTGCTCGATGCCGCGCAGCGTCTGCGGAATCGCGACCGCGCTCCACAGCAGCACCACCAGCAGCAGCGGCACGCACGCGAGCAGCACATACTGGCGAGTGAGGATGTGCTTGAGCGACCGGCGCGCGGGCTTCATCGCCTCACGACCCCAGCATCACGAAGCGGCCCTGGCGCACCTCGCTGAGGTGGAAGCGGCTGACGCTGTCCCCGAAGTGGTCGAGCACGATGGGCTGCTGGAGCCCGGGCCAGGTGGCCGGCGCGCGCAGCGCGTCACGCAGCGACTGGCCAGCGCTCCTGCGGCGCAGGCCCTCGGCGCCGAGCATCGTGGCATCGTACGAGAACACGGCCGCCTGGCTGGGCGCGTTGCCGAAGCGCTCGACGTAGCGCTTGCGGAACGCGGCGTACGCCGGCTCCGGGCTGTCCAGGTCGAGCGCCTGCAGCACCAGCGCGCCCTCGATGCCGCGGCCGCCCATCTGCAGCAGCTGCACGTTGGCGGCCCATGACGCCATCGCGATCTGCACATCCGGGTCCAGCCGGCGCAGCTGCTGCGCGATGATGGACGCGTCGACCGCGCCGCACACCAGCAGCACGATGCGCGGATGGGCGGACAGCAGCTCGCCGGCGATCTTCGCGTAGTCCGGATGCCGCTCGCTCTCGAAGCGCACCACGTTGGCCACGGTGCCGCCCTGCGCGCGAAAGCGCCTGGCGAACGTCTCGGTGAAGCGCTCGCTGTAGCTGCGGTTGTGCCACTCCGCCATCACCGACGCCGTCAGCAACCCGCGGCCGACCGCCGCGTCGGCGATCTGCATCGCGCCCGGCCCGGCTGGCGGGATGACGCGGAAGAACCAGTCGTCCATGCCGCTCAGGTCGTCGGAGTTCGCGGTGGGGCTGATCAGCACGAGCTGGCGCTTGTCGGCCTCGGGCACCATCGCCTTGGCCAGGACGCTGGTCATCGGCCCGATCGCGAAGGCGTCGCCTTCGTCGGCCATCGCATCGACGATCGCCACGGGCGTGCCGGCCTCGGCCGCGTCGTCGTGCACGCGCAGCTCGTAGCGCGGGCCGGACTGGGCATTGAGCGTCTCGATGGCCAGCTGCGTGCCGTTGCGGCCGTCGACGGCAAGCTCGGACACGCGCCCCGACAGCCCCCCGACGAAGCCCACCTTGACCACGGGCACGGGCTGGCAGCCGCACAGCGCACCCAAGCCGATCGCGGCCAGCGTGCGGATCGGCTTGAATCGCGGCAGGAGCATGGTCAGGCGCGTCACCCGGAGTCTCTGCGGCGACGGAGCGCGCCTGCGCCAGCATAGCCGCGTGCGCGATCCGCAGGCAAGCTGCGCGCGACGACCGCCGCCCCTGGCGTGACCCAGTTCTCGCGCCGGCCCGTTCATGCAGGCCGGCAGCTGCGAGCTGCGCGCGACTCAGTCGGCGACGACGTGCGTGCCCGGGAGCCAGCACCACGCGCCGGGCGCGAGGTCGGCGGGCAGCGCCAGCTTGCCGAAGCGGCTGCGGTGCAAGGCCTCGACGCGGTTGCCCACGGCCGCCAGCATGCGCTTGACCTGATGGTACTTGCCTTCGGCCAAGGTCAGGCGGATGCCATGCAGGCCGCCGGCGGCGCCGTCCCAGGGCTCGGCCGCCAGTGCCCGCACCGGCTCGGGTTCGTCGAGCAGCACGACGCCGGCGAGCAGTCGTGCGAACTGCTCGGGCGTCACCGGATGCTTGCACGAGGCGTCGTAGACCTTGGGCACGTGGTGCCTGGGCGAGGTCCAGCGATGGAGCAGCTGGCCGTCGTCGGTGAACAGCAGCAGGCCGGTCGTGTCCTCGTCGAGGCGGCCCACGGCCTGGACATCGCGCCGCAGCAGGGGCGCCGGCAGCAGGCTGTAGACGCTCGGGTGGTGCTTCGGCTTCTTCGAGCACTCGTAGCCGGCGGGCTTGTTCAGCGCCACGAGCGCCTTCAGGTGCACCGGCCAGTCCCTGCCTTCGACGTTGAGCACCAGGCCCTCGGGAGCAAGGTCCTCGGACGGATCGTCGTGCAGCACGCCGTCGATGGCCACGTAGCCTCCGGCGACGAGCCCTTCGCAGGCGCGACGCGTGCCGAAGCCCTGCGAGAACAGGATCTGCGCGAGCTTCATCAGAGCCCGGCGGCGGCGAGGCTGGCCGCGAAGTCGGACGCGTCCTGGAAGCCGACGACGCGCGCCGATGCCACTTCGCGCCCTTGCGCGTCGAACAGGATGATGCCCGGCGGTCCGAACAGGTCGAAGCGCTTGAGCAGTGCGCGGTCCTCGGGCGAATTGGCGGTCACGTCCGCACGCAGCAGCACGGCCTTGTCGAGCCGGGCACGCACGGCCGGATCAACGAAGGTCTGCGACTCCATCTCCTTGCACGAGACGCACCAGTCCGCGTAGAAGTCGAGCATGACGGGGCGACCGGCCGTCCGCAGGCGCTGGTCGAGCTCGGCGACGCTGCTGACGCGCTCGAAGTGTGGGCCCGCCTGGGCGGCGACGACCGCGCCGCCGCTCGTCCCGCCGCCGACGACCTGGCGATAGAGCACGAGCGCACCGATCACCGCCAGCACCAGGCCAAGCCCCTTGGCGAGCCGCGCCGCGGCGCCGGCGGCCGCCGTCAGGGAGTCGAACGCGCCGATCGTGGTGGCAGACAGGATCAGGAGCGCGCCGAACACGACGGCATGGACGCCTTGCGGCAGCACCGGGCCCATGATCCAGAAGGCGACGCCGACCAGCATCAGGCCGAACAGCTGCTTGACGCGTTCCATCCAGGCCCCCGCGCGGGGCAGCAGCGCCCCGGCCGACGCGCCGGCGAGCAGCAGGGGCACGCTCATGCCGGTCGCGATGGCGAACAGCGCCGAGCCTCCGAGGACGACGTCGTGCGTCCGCGCGATGAACAGCAGCACGCCGGCCAAGGGCCCCGAGACGCAGGGGCTGACGATCAGGGCCGACAGGACGCCCATCATGAACACGCCGCCCAGTTGCCCGCCGGTCAGCGACGAGTTGACGCTGCTGAGACGATCGCGCAGGAAGGCCGGAAGCTGCAGTTCATACACGCCGAACATGGACAGCGACAGGATCAGCAGCAGAACGCCGAACGAGACCAGCACGACCGGATTCTGCAGGTAGGCGGCCAGGCCCTCGCCGGCCAGCGCAGCCGCGATGCCCAGCAAGGTGTAGACGAGCGCCATGCCCAGCGAATAGGTCGCCGCCAGGAGCAAGCCGCGATTGCGGGTGACCTCGCCGCCCTGGCCGACGATGATCGCCGAGAGGATCGGCAGCATCGGCAACACGCAGGGCGTCAGCGACAGCAGCAGGCCGACGAGGAAGGCCAGCGGCAGCATCACGAGCAACCCGCCGCGCTGCAGGTTGGCCAGGAAGCGGTCATCCACCGAGGACGGGCGCGCACCGGTCGACGTCGGGCTCGCGGCGGACGCAGCGGCGGCCCGGGCGGGCGCGGGCGCCAGGATCGTCGGCGTGGCGCCCGGCGGCGCGCGGTCGACCTGCGGCGCCACGCCGGGCGCCATCGTCACGCTGCGCAGCGGGTCGGACAGCGCACCCGGCGCGACGCTCATGCCGCCGGCCACCTGGCCGACGGCGGGCGGGTTCACGCCGGCGGGCGCGGCCGCGTCGGCGTCGGCCACCACCTTGACTGAGTCGGCGTCGGCACCGAAGGCCTTCATCGTGACGGCCAGCGTGCGCGGCTGGGGCGGGTAGCACAGGCCCTTGTCGGCGCAGCCCTGGTGCGTGGCGTACAGCGTGAACGACTTGCCGGCGGAGGCGACCGGCAGGATCACGACCACGCCGTCGTGGTACGTCTCGACGTTCTGCTCCAGCGCGGTGTCGTAGTGCTTCTTGCCGGGCGGGATCTGCGGCTCGCCCAGCCTGGCGTCGGGCGAGGAGAACTTGAAGCGCTCGCGGTACAGGTAGTAGCCCGGCGCGACCTTGTAGTCCAGCTCGAGCTTCTTCGCGTCGAGCACGCGCACCGACAGCGTGAAGGCCTGGTCGGGATCGAGGAAGTCGCCCGCGGCGCGGGCCGGGCCGGAAATGACGAACGTCAGCAGGACGGCGAGCAGTGCCCAGGCGGCGCGCATCGAAGGCAATCGAATCATGGAGTTGTAGAGCCGGCCGGAGCCGGCTCGTTCCCGTGGAAGAATGGATTGTCGCCGGTCCATGGGCCGGCCGCCGGGGCGGCCCCCGGATTGCCCCGAATCGGGGCGGACGACTCGGGGGCCGCCCGACAACGACAATCTGGAGGAGACATGAAGCGGCATTGGCTCGCGGCCTGCGCGGCCGCGATGGCGGGCGTCCTCGTCCCGGGTGCATGGGCCAGCACCTCGTCGGGCATCAGCGTGAGCGACTTCGTCGTCACGGTGAAGGCCATCGCCCCCGGCAGCCACCCTGGCGTGAGTTTCGCCGACGCGGGCGGCAGCACCTCTGAATCGGCCTGCTCGTCCGGCAGTCCGCGCCCCGACCAGCACTGGACGGCTGCGAGCGGCCACGCCTTCGGCGGCGCCTCCACCGCGACGACCGCGGACCCGTTCGCGGGCGGCTCCGCCGGCATCGTCGGGGACGTGTATGGCGGTGGTGCCGCGGCCTACGCCACGTCGTATGCGAGCAGCCTGGTTCCCGCGTCCTTCGGCGAGGGCACGGTCGGGCTGGTCAACGACGTCGGCGCGGCGCTGTTCACGCTGGCACCGGGCACGCTGATGACGATCTCGGCCGCGGTCACCGCCACGGCCTCGGCCAGCGGCGCCAGCGCCGACGAGTTCGCCGAGAGCGGGCTGCTGATGTCCATCGGCGACCAGACCGGGCTGGGCCCGCAGCGCGGCTACGTCAACTTCAACGTCTACGCCTCCGGGCTGTTCGGCCAGTACAGCGACACCGAGACGACCTTCGTCACCCTCACATACCTCAACGACACCGACGCGGCGATCTACGGACTATTCAGCGGCTACGTGTCGTCCTATGCGAGCTCGGGCGACCCGGTGAGTGATGCGCCCGAACCCGGCACGGCCGCGATGCTGCTGACCGGCCTGCTGGCCGTCGCCGGCGTCTCGCGCACGCGCCGGCCCGCGCCCTCACCCCCGCCCGCGGCGCGCCCATGAAAAAGGCCGGCAAGTGCCGGCCTTTGTCAGGATGCGGGAGCCGTTCAGGCTTCCGAATCGGTGACGGCTTCTTCCGAGTGCGAGCGCTCGACCAGCTCGACGAACGCCATCGGCGCGTTGTCGCCGTTGCGGAAGCCCATCTTCAGGATGCGGGTGTAGCCGCCCGGGCGCGCCTTGAACAGCGGGCCCAGCACGTCGAACAGCTTGGTGACGATCTCGCGGTCGCGCAGGCGGTCGAAGGCCAGGCGGCGGTTCGCCAACGTCGGCTCCTTGGCCAGCGTGATCAGGGGTTCGACGACGCGACGCAGTTCCTTGGCCTTGGGCAGCGTGGTCTTGATGGCCTCGTGGCGCAGCAGCGAGACGGCCATGTTCTTGAACATGGCCTGGCGGTGCGACGTGGTGCGGTTGAGCTTGCGAAGGCCGTGACGATGGCGCATGGTGATTTCCTTTGGTCTCTTTATTGAACCCCGGCCGGATCAGGTACCGGGGGTTTGCACACGGCGCCCGTCTTTCGGCGGGCCCGGCAGCGGGAAGGGTCGAAACAGCGGATTAGCGCTTGTCCAGACCTTGCGGGGGCCAGTTCTCGAGGCGCGCGCCCAGCGTGAGGCCGCGCGAAGCGAGGACTTCCTTGATCTCGTTGAGCGACTTGCGACCCAGGTTCGGGGTCTTGAGCAGTTCGGTCTCGGTACGCTGGATCAGGTCGCCGATGTAGTAGATGTTCTCGGCCT
>JAEKKH010000089.1 GCA_019510465.1 Burkholderiales bacterium | reverse complement strand
CCGCCGTGGCGGCACGCGGCGCCCACGGCCTTGCCGTCGGCCTCGACGCGGGCGGCCGTCACCGATGCCGGCTCCAGGCCCAGCTGGTCGCAGCCGGCGAGGACGAACGGGATGGCGAGGAGGGGCAGGAGGCGTCTGAGCATGGCAGGCACGGGTCGATACGTCGTTATCGGCGGGCCTTCGCCGCACTTGAGGACGTCGACGCGGAGAAGTGGCCGCGCTTTCGCGCCAGTTCGCCGGCTCAGCCGAGCACGTCGCCGCGTCGCAGCGGGTGGGCCTGCAGCCACTGCGCGACGGCGGCGCGCTTGCCGCCGGGGCGCTGCACGTCGAGCAGCGCGAGTGCGCCGTCGCCGCAGGCCACCACCAGCTGCTGGCCGTCGGCCGCGAGGACGGTGCCGGGCGCCGCGACGTCGTCCCGCCGCTCGACCTGGGCGCGCCACAGCTTGACGGTCTCGCCGCCGGCCTGGAAGGCGGCGCCGGGGAACGGGTCGAAGGCGCGGACACGGCGCTCGAGGGCGTCGGCGGGCAGCGCCCAGTCGATCGCGGCCTCGGCCTTGTCGATCTTGTGGGCGTAGGTGACGCCCTGCTCCGGCTGCCTGACCGGCACCAGCGCGCCGGCGGCGGCGTCGGACAGCGCGCGCACGATCAGGCGGGCGCCGAGCGCCGCCAGGCGATCGTGCAGGCGGGCGGTGGTGTCGTCGCGCAGGACGGGCTCGCGCTCGATCAGCAGCATGTCGCCGGTGTCGAGCCCGGCGTCCATCTGCATGATCGTGATGCCGGTCTCGGTGTCGCCGGCCTCGATCGCGCGGTGGATCGGCGCGGCGCCGCGCCAGCGCGGCAGCAGCGAGCCGTGGATGTTCAGGCAGCCCAGGCGCGGCAGGTCCAGCACCCACTGCGGCAGGATCAGGCCGTAGGCCGCCACGACCAGCACGTCGGGCCGCGCGGCGTCCAGCGCGGCGCGGCCGGCGGCGGCCTCGTCGGGGAACTTGCCGTCCAGGCGCAGGCTGCGCGGCTGCGCGACGGGCGCACCGAGCGCCTGCGCGAGCTGCTTGACCGGCGACGGCGTCAGCTTCATGCCGCGCCCGGCCGGGCGATCGGGCTGGGTCAGCACCAGCGGCACGACGTGGCCGGCCTCCGCGATCGCCTTCAACGCGACGGCGGCGAACTCGGGCGTGCCCGCGAATGCGACGCGGAGCGGGGAATTTCCGCCATCGGAGGCGGCGGCGCGCGACGCGGTCGAGGCCATCAGCGCTTCTGCTCGTCGCGCGTCTTCTTGATCATCTTGGTCTTGATGCGGTCGCGCTTGAGCGGGCTCAGGTAGTCGACGAACACCTTGCCCAGCAGGTGATCCATCTCGTGCTGCACGCAGACGGCGGCCAGGCCTTCGGCGTCGAACTCGTACGGCCTGCCGTCACGGTCCAGCGCCTTCACGCGCACGCGGGCGTGGCGCTCCACCTTCTCGTAGACCTGCGGCACGGACAGGCAGCCCTCCTCGCCCAGCACCCAGTCGTCCGAGCTCTCGAGCAGCTCCGGGTTGATGAGCACGCGCGGCTGGTCGTGCGTCTCGGAGGTGTCCATCACGATAAGGCGGATGTGGCGGTCGACCTGCGTCGCGGCCAGGCCCACGCCGTCGGAGGCGTACATGACCTCGATCATCTCGTCGGCCAGCGTGCGGATCTCGTCCGTGACTTCGGCGATGGGCTTGGCCACCGTGTACAGGCGCGGATCGGGGTAACGAAGAATCTGGAGTTGGGACATGGGAAAAGATCGTTCCTGGAAATCTGCCACGAAATTCACGAGTAATGCGGCGGGGACCCTTGCGAGCGCGGTGCAGAATGTGTTGAAGCGCAACATCCTGACTCAGGGTGAACGCCTATCTCCGTCGTAACGGAGTGTCCGATTCATTGCGACATGAGGGGTTTGCGGGCAGAATCTGCGGCAAATTCGGTAGTTTTCTTGGCCGGCTGGATACTCCGGCCGAATCGGGATTGTCGCAGTTCTGCGCGGATTCCGTCTCACCTGCGTCCCATTGCCTTCGACGGCCCGGGAGTTTTCTGCACATGACTTTTCGATTCCGTTCCGCCATCACGCAGCCCGCTGCGGCCCTGAACTTCGCCATGCTCGCGCTGGCGGTGCTGGCGGCCACGCCTTCCGTGACGCAGGCCTTCCCCATCACGCCGCAGCAGCGCGAGACCGCGAACCAGGTCGCCGCCAAGGGCGTGCCGCTGTCGGAGCTGGCCGAAAACGCGCCCGACACGTATACGGTCAAGCGCGGCGATACGCTCTGGCACATTTCCGGCATGTTCCTCAAAAGCCCATGGCGCTGGCCCGAGCTGTGGGGAATGAATCTCGACCAGATTCACAACCCGCACCTGATCTATCCCGGCCAGTTGCTGGTGCTCGAGAAAATCGACGGCATGGCACGCCTGAAAATCGGCAACAGCGTCGGCGGCGCGGGCGACACCGTCAAACTGTCGCCGTCGATTCGCAGCGAATCGTCGGAATCGGCCGCGATCTCCTCGATCCCGATGAATCTGATCGGACCGTTCCTGACGGACGCGATGATCTTCGACGAGAACGAGCTCGCCAAGGCACCGCGCATCGTCGCCGGCGAGGAAGGCCACCTGATGCTCGGCCGCGGCAATACCGCCTACGTGCTGGGCGACCTCGGCAACACGCGCAGCTGGCAGATCTTCCGCGAGCCCAAGCCGCTGGTCGATCCGGACACCAAGCAGATCCTCGGCTACGAGGCGCGCTTCGTCGGCTCGGCCGACCGCAAGCAGGACGGCGAGGCCCGTCCGGGCGCGCAGTCCGGCGGCCTCAACGTGCCGGCCACCTTCGTCATCACGGGCAACCGCGAGGACGCGCAGGTCGGCGACCGCCTGGCACCCGCCACGGTGCGCGACTTCGCCCCGTTCGTGCCGCACGCGCCGGCCAACCCGGTCGACGGCAAGATCGTCTCGCTGTACGGCGACGCGCTGTCGGCCGGCTCGAACCAGATCGTGTCGCTCAACCGCGGCGCGCGCGACGGCCTCGAGCGCGGCACCGTGCTGGCGCTGTGGCACGAGGGTGCGGTCACGCACGACAAGTCGGTCCAGAAGGGCGGCCTGATCAAGCTGCCCGACGAACGCATCGGCTCGGTGTTCGTGTTCCGCGTGTTCGATCGCATGGCCTACGGCCTGGTGATGGGCACCACGCAGCCCACGCTGCCCGGCGACCGCATCAGCCAGCCCTGATCGGCCCCGGCGAGCCCCCGCGCAACGCACCGAGCCGCCGGTTCGAACGCTCCGCGGTCGCTCGACGCCCTTTCGCGCCGCCGTCGTCCCGACCCTGACCGCCGACTGACCGGTGCGACCATGTTGTCCCGCGACGAACTCACCGGCTGGTTGCGGCTGTCGACCACCCACGGCCTCAGCCGCGCCACGGCACGCAGGCTGCTGACGGCCTTCGGCGCCCCCGAGCGCGTGCTGGGCGCCTCCGACAACGCGCTGCGCGCGCTCGCCGGCGCCGACACCGTGCAGGCCCTGCGCGGCGACGCGGCCCGCCATGCGCGCCAGCTCGACGCCACGCAGCGCTGGCTGGAAGGCGCCACGGCCGGCGTCGCCCGCGACATCGTCGTCCTCGGCGACTCGCGCTACCCGCCGCTGCTGCTGCACACGGCCGATCCGCCGCTGCTGCTGTTCACTCTCGGCCGCGTCGAACTGCTGTCGGCCGACAGCGTCGCCATCGTGGGCAGCCGCAGCGCCACGCCGCAAGGCCTGGACAACGCCCGCGCGTTCGCGCGCTTCCTGAGCGAGCGCCAGCTCACGATCGTCTCCGGCCTGGCGATGGGCATCGACGGCGCCGCGCATGAGGGCGCGCTCGCCGGCCCTGGCAGCACGGTCGCGTTCGTCGGCACCGGACTGGACCGGGTGTACCCGGCCCGCCACCTCTCGCTGATGAAGCGCATCGCCGAACAGGGCCTGGTCGCCAGCGAGTACCCGCTCGGCGCCCCCGCCAGGCCGGAAAACTTCCCGCGCCGCAACCGCCTGATCGCCGGCATCTCGCGCGGCACGCTGGTGGTGGAGGCAGCGCTCGAGTCGGGCTCGCTGATCACCGCGCGCATGGCCGCGGAGTGCGGGCGCGAGGTCTTCGCGATCCCGGGTTCGATCCACTCGCCGCAGTCCACCGGCTGCCACCGGCTGATCCAGGAAGGCGCGAAGCTGGTGGAGAACGGCGACGACGTGCTGCGGGAGCTGCGCCCGGATGACAGCCTCAGGCCCGCACGGCTGTCGCCGCCGCAATCCTCGCGGCTTGCCGACGCCCTCGCCGAGGACGGCGGCGGCGCGGAAACCGCCGAGGAGACGCCCGCGATGCGGCGCCCCGACGCGGCCCTGCGCGCGGCGCTCGGCTATGACCCGGTCAGCTTCGACGTGCTGTCGGCCCGCACGGGCCTGCCGGCCGATCAACTCTCGGCGCAGCTTCTCGAGCTCGAGCTGGCGGGCGTCGTTCACCGGCTGCCCGGCGGCCTGCTGCAGCGTCGCGGGCAGGGTTGAAGGGGCCAGGAACTCGTCCGGCATCCCCTCCGCGGAGCCTGTGATCGTCGCACCAAAAAGGGGTCGCCGGCGCATCCGGAAGATGTAAATCCAGCCCGGTCATGACGATTTCACAAAGGTCCAACAGCGGGGCTTGGGCCGCCCAACTCGCGCTTGCCGCCACCGGTCGCTGCGGTATAGTCAGTCCATATGTTCGACGTCCTTGTCTACCTGTACGAGAACTACTGGCGACCGGACGCCTGTCCAGACCACGACCAGTTGTCGCGCAAGCTCACTGCGGTCGGGTTCGAGACGGACGAGATCCAGGAAGCCCTGCACTGGCTGGACGGCCTGGCCGACACGTCGCAGGGCTACACGGGCACGCAATCCGAGGATGCCATCCGCCTGTATTCCGATCGCGAGATCGAATCGCTGGGCGAGACGTCGATCGGCTTCGTCACCTTCCTCGAATCGGCCGGCGTCCTGCCCCCGCCGATGCGCGAGATGGTGATCGACCGCGCCATGGCCGCCGGCGGCAATCCGCTCGACCTCGACGACATGAAGATCATCATCCTGATGGTGTTCTGGAGCCTGGGCGAGGAGCCCGACGCACTGATCCTCGACGAGCTGTTCGTCGCGCCGGAAGAGCGCCTCATCCACTGACCTAGGCGTCGACCACGCCATGACAGACGGCTCCCGCGGGAGCCGTCTTCGTTTCCGCACGTCCGCGTCGCCGCGGAAGGCCGCCTACCTGGAAAGGTGGGGTCAGGTCTTGAATGTTGCGCGGGAAACGCCGGCGCGAGGCGACCAAGTCAGCGCGCAACATTCAAGACCTGACCCCGACACATTCAAGACCTGACCCCGCTCGTTGGCCACGCCCGTTACTTGAGGCGGTCGGGATCCTGGTTGATCTTCTCGATCGCGGTACGCGTGGCGGCGATCGTGAGCGACTCGTCCTGCGCCGGCACCAGCAACTGCGCCTGCAGGAACGCCGCCAGGCGACGGCGCTGGAACAGCACGCAGCGGCCGCCGGTCGAGACGAACAGCGACAACTGCTTGCGCATGCCTTGCCAGGCCAGCTGCATCGCTTCCTGGCGGTCGCGGTACTCCAGCATGTACCACGCGCCCACCAGCATCTCGTCGGTGGCCGCGAGCGCGCCCGCAGTGGGCGTGGCGCCGCCTTCGGCGACGATCTCGAGCTCGTCCGATTCGTGGCCCGACAGGTCCAGCGCGAACGAGTCGTCCAGCTCGAAGTCGGCGTCCGGCAGGATCTCGTCGAGCGCCTCCAGGCGTTGCTTGAGCCGGCCGAACTGGTCGGGGTCGATCGTCGACGTCCTTGCCGCGAACGCCGCCGTCAGCGCGATGTTGAGCGAGCGCAGCGAGCTCTCCTGGCGATCGTGCGGCAGGCCGCCGGACGTCATGCCCTGGCGCAGCGAAGCAAGCATCGGCCCGAGCCGGCGGATGACCTCGGCGCGCTCCTCGCGCGTGGTCTTGGCGCTGGCGATCCAGACCAGGTCGAGCGCCGTCTCGCGCACGGCGCGCGTCTCGTCGCTCTGCAGGCCATGGCGCATCGCGGTGGTGGCCAGGATGTCGGCCCAGACCTGGAACAGGAACTCGCGCACGCCATCCTGCACCGGCACCCCATCGAGCAGCTTGCGCAGCTCGATGGTGTACTGGATGGCCAGGGTCTCGCGCTGCTCCACCTGGCTGGCGAGCGAGACGCCCTTCTTGGTCGTCTCGTTCTGCTCGCGGAAGAACTTCTCCAGGAAGCGCTCGAACTCGACGAGCACCGTCTGGAACACCTTGCGACCCGTCTCGGGGAACGCCTCGACGACCTGGACGACGCGCGCGACCTCGCTCTCGAGCTCGGGGCCGGCGCCCTGCGGCGCGGCATCGAAGCCCATCACGCAGGCGCCCATGCGGTCGATCAGGCGGCGCGCGGGATGCTGCGCCGACGAGAAGAAGTCGGGCTCGGCCATCGCGACACGCAGCGTGGGCATCTGCAACCGCGCGAACCACACGCGCACCGCCGACGGAATGCGATCCTCGGTGAGGATGGCCGCGAACATCATCGCGACGACCTCGATCGTGGCCCGCTCTTCCTGCGTGCTCGCCTGCGTCTTGAGCGTCTGCTTCTGTTCCTGCAGGACGCCGGCGACCTCGGCCGGCACCATGACGGCGCCTCCCCCGTGCCGCGCCTCGACCTGCTCGACGACGACGCGCTGCGCCACCGCGATCGCGCCGGTCATCTCGTTGGACGGCATCATGAACCGCTGCGTGTTCATGAAGCCCTGGACGTGGCGCTCCATCGTGCGGCCGAAGCGGCGCAGCGTGGCATCGACCTGCACCTGCTGCGGCGACAGGAACTGCCCGCCAGGCCCGCGCTTGTTGCTGACGCCCACGTTGGGCGCGCCGTTCAGCGCACCCGGCTGGCTGTCCGGGCCGTAGGGATTCGCGCCGCGGCCGTAGCCCGTCGCACCGTAGCCGGTGGCGCCGTAGCCCGTCGCGCCATAGCTCGTCGCGTTGTAGCCGCCACCGGCCTGCCCCGGGCCGCCGGGACCGCCGGGCTGGCCGGCCGGAGCGCCCTGCGTCCCGTAGCCGCTGCTGCCGGCCGCGCCGGCAACGCCGGCCTGGCCGGCGCCCTGGCCATTGGACGGCGCGCCCTGGCCGCCTTGCCCCGCCTGGCCGCCAGCGTAGCCCACCGGACCGGCGGGGCCGCCGTGGCCACCCGCGGCGCCGCCGTGGTTGCCCCGTTCGCCCTGCCCGCCGACGTAGCCGCCCCCATAGCCGCCTTGTCCGCCGGGTCCGCCCGGGCCGCCGTGGCCGCCGCCCACGCCGCCGTAGCCCGTCTGTCCGCCGCGCTGGCTGTTGGCGTAGCCGCCCGGTCCGGCGCCGTGGCCACCGGGCCCGCCGTATTCGGTCGGTGCGAACTGGGTGCCGCCGCTGCCGGTGGTCACCGCGCCGCCGCTGGTCGACCTGAAGTCCTCCAACGGCATCTGGCGCGAGGCCACCATCGAGCCGCCGCGGTCCACGCTGCGCCGGATCAGCGTGCGCAGGTTGACATCGGGCAGCACGCCCTTTTCCACGAGGAAGCGGTTCGTGTCGTGGTAGGCCTCGGTGCACAGCGCCGCGAGTTCCACCTTCATGATGTTCTCGACGTCGGCCCATGCGCCGGTGCCGAAATCGCTGTCGATGAACGAGCGCACGATGACCTTGGCCACCTGCTGCGGCCGGAACAGGTCGTGCTCGGCCAGCTCCTCCAGGCCCTCGAGCGCGGCGATGCGCGTCTTCAGGTCGTTCAGCTCCCAGACCGCCTGGTCGACGATGGCCTGGGACAGCCGGGAGATGAAGATCTCCTTCTGCACCGTCTCGTCGTCGACCAGCATCAGCTGCTGGGCGTGGCCGGTCATCGCGGAGACCAGCCCGCCCGTCGTGGTGTTGGGCCGGTCGGAGCTGGCGGCGTCGCGCAGCATCTCGTTCTGGCGCTCGATCCACTCCTCGCCGTGCGACATCAGCGCCTGCATGGTGTCGCGGCGCTGCATCGCCACGGAGCGTTCGGCCGGCTTGTCCAGGGCTGCGCGGGCGGCCTCCAGCACGGCGGCCAGCAGGCGCGAGCCGGCCTCGGCCAGTTGCTCGGCGAACATCCGCCGCGCCCTGCGCGCGATCTCTGGCGACGATTTGCCTTCGGACATCCGGCTGCTTCGCTTCCCTTGCAATAGTCCGCGCTGCGGTCTGCGCTATGTACGCAATCTACACCACGGCGCCCGCGTTCGGGTCATTCGGATCGATCTCGGCCTTCGAAGCGCGGATCAGGTCTTCCCGCTTGACGCCCAGCCACATGGCGATGGCGGCCGCGACGAACACCGACGAATAGATGCCGAAACAGATGCCGATGGTCAGCGCCATCGCGAAGTAGTGCAGCGTCGGGCCGCCGAAGACCAGCATCGACAGCACCATCATCTGGGTGCAGAAGTGGGTGATGATCGTGCGGCTGATGGTGCTGGTGATCGCGTGATCGATCACCTGCATCGTCGACAGCTTGCGCAGCACGCGGAAGGTCTCGCGGATCCGGTCGAAGATGACCACCGACTCGTTGACGGAATAGCCCAGCACCGCGAGCACGCCCGCCAGCACCGACAGGCTGAACTCCCACTGGAAGAACGCGAAGAAGCCCAGGATGATGACGACGTCGTGCAGGTTGGCGACGATCGCGGCGATGGAGAACTTCCACTCGAAGC